>JAZNKQ010000061.1:0-30102 GCA_045578645.1 Lachnospiraceae bacterium | reverse complement strand
AATAAAGTCTTCTACAATTGTAATACGTTCCCACGGAGTGCCGGAGGCTGTTTATAAAAGACTTTTGAATGAAGATGAGAACGGTGTTGCCGTTAATGAAATTGTAGATGCCACATGTCCTTTTGTAAAAAGAATTCATAAAATCGTTAATGAATACTCAAAAAAAGGGTATCACATTATTATAACGGGTGATGAGAATCATCCTGAGGTGAAAGGTATTGTCGGGTGGTGCTGCGGACCATATACCGTACTTGCCGATGAAACTGAAGCAAAGCAGTTTACGGCAGGCGAGGGAGAAAAACTGTGCATGGTTTCGCAAACGACATATAATTACAAGAAATTTGAAGTATTAGTTGAAATTTTGAATGAAAAGCGTTATGATATATATGTTGTGAATACAATCTGTAATGCGACTGAAAAAAGACAAGCGGAGACTGAGGAGTTGGCCAAGAACTCTGACGCGATGATTGTCATTGGCGGAAAGCATAGCTCGAATACGAGAAAGCTTTACGACATTTCAAGGACAGAGTGTAAAAATACTTACTATATACAGACACATGTTGACCTGGATTTAGAGAAACTTAAATCTTTTCGTTGCGTAGGTATTACAGCAGGGGCATCCACCCCAAATACAATTATTAAGGAGGTTCAAGAAGTAATGTCAGAAACAAGTTTTGAACAAATGCTGGAGGATTCATTAAAGACAATACACAACGGGGAGGTAGTCGAGGGTACTGTAATTGGTGTTAAAGAAGACGAGATCGTTTTAAATATTGGCTACAAGGCAGACGGCATCATTACAAGAAATGAATATACAAATACACCCGGTCTTGACCTGAGAACCGTTGTAAGTGAAGGCGATACAATGCAGGCAAAGGTACTCAAGGTTAATGACGGTGAAGGTCAGGTTATGTTAACCTATAAGAGACTTGCTGCAGAGCGCGGAAGCAAGAGACTTGAAGAAGCGTTCAACAACAAGGAAGTTCTTAAGGCTAAGGTAATTGCTATACTTGGCGGTGGCATTTGCGTAGTAGTTGATGAGACAAGAATTTTCATTCCTGCAAGTCTTGTATCGGATTCATATGAGAAGAATCTTGATAAGTACAAGGATCAGGAGATAGAGTTTGTAATTATTGAATTCAATCCTAAGAGAAGAAGAATTGTCGGTGACAGAAAGCAGCTTATGGTTGCAAAGAAGGCTGAGGCTATGAAGGAACTCTTTGCAAGAATTAAGGTTGGCGATGTTGTTGAAGGAACTGTTAAGAATGTAACTGATTTCGGTGCATTCATCGACCTTGGCGGCGCAGACGGACTTCTTCATATTTCAGAGATGTCTTGGGGCAGAATCGAGAATCCCAAGAAGGTATTTAAGGTTGGCGATACAGTTAAGGCATTTATTAAGGATATCCAGGGTGAGAAGGTTGCTCTCAGTATGAAGTTTGCAGACCAGAATCCTTGGGCAGATGCAGAAACAAAGTTTGCTGTAGGTAATGTTGTTGAAGGTAAGGTTGCTCGTATGACCGATTTCGGTGCATTTGTTGAACTTGTACCCGGTGTTGACGCATTATTACATGTATCTCAGATTTCAAGAGAGCATGTAGAGAAGCCTTCAGATGTTCTTAAGGTTGGACAGGAGATTACAGCAAGAATAGTTGATTTCAATCTTGACGAGAAGAAGATCAGCCTCAGTGTAAAGGCTCTTGAAGCTCCGAAGGAAGTAGAAGAGGAAGTTGAAGCTGTAGAGGAAGCTGTTGACGAAGAGTAATAAAAATATGCAGACTCAGAGAATTCTGAGTCTGCTTTTAGCATTATCGAACAGAGACCTTGAGACAAGTCACTAAGAAATGGAGGGTTAATATGATAGATAATTATGAATTATTCAAAGAAAGAATACTGGCCCTTACAAAGATAGATCTCAATTCCTATAAGGAAGGGCAGATGAAGAGAAGAATCGATGCCCTGATACAGAAGTCCAAAGCAAAATCATATTCTGAATATGTTGATATGATTAAAAAGAACAAGGACAAATTTGAGGAATTTGTAAATTATCTTACAATAAATGTATCAGAATTCTGGCGCAATCCCGAGCAGTGGACAATTCTTGAAAACAGTGTTTTGCCTGAGATAATAAAAAGACCCGGATTGAAAATCTGGAGTGCGGCATGCTCCACAGGAGATGAGCCGTATTCACTTGTAATGCTGTTATCCAAATATCTGCCTTTAAACAAGATTAAAATTCTTGCAACAGATATTGATAAACAGGTGCTTGAAAAGGCAAGGGTCGGACTTTATCATGAAAAGAGTCTTAAAGGACTTCCGGCTGAATTCAGAAATAAATATTTTACGAAGATTACTGAACAGTCCTATCAGATTAAGGATGAGATTAAGCGATGCGTGGAGTTTAAGGAACATAATCTTTTGCGGGACCCTTACCCGATGATGTGTGATCTGATTGTTTGCAGAAACGTGCTTATTTATTTCACGGATGACGCTAAGGAAGAGATTTATAGGAAGTTCAATAAGTCGTTAAGACCGGGATGTGTTTTATTCCTCGGAAGTACGGAGCAGATTATTCAGCCCGGACGCATAGGATTTACAACGGTATCCTCATTCTTCTACAGAAAAGAGCATGAACGTTTCTAAATAATATTGATTTTTTATTTGGCATAGTTTATGATAAGTTCTGAAAAACTACATATTAGGGAGTAGTGTGAAAAATCATATACTACGATTTTTCGCACGGCTGTTTGTTAATGAGCGAAAACAAATAGCCATTAAGATATTCCTCGCGACAAGTCGCTCAGAAATGGGGAGTAGTGTGAAAAATCACTTGGATTGGTATAAGTTATGGAGAATAAAGTAAGAGTAGTTGTAGATGCTATGGGCGGCGATAACGCACCGTCTGAGATAATAAAAGGTGCAATCGATGCTGTTAATGAGAAAGCTGAGCTTAAGATATTTCTTGTGGGTGATCCCGATGTTATAAATAAAGAGCTGACCGCATACTCATATAGCAAAGAGCAGGTTGTTGTTGTAGAAGCACGTGAGAATATTTCATGTGATGAACCGCCTGTTCTGGCAATTAGGAAGAAGAAGGATTCATCTATAGTTGTCGGTATGAATCTGATTAAGAACGGTGAAGCGGATGCGTTTGTTTCAGCAGGAAGTACGGGTGCAGTATTAGTCGGAGCACAATTGATAGTCGGCAGAATAAAGGGCGTGGAAAGAACTCCTCTTGCACCTTTGATTCCGACCTTAAACGGTTGTTCGCTGCTTATTGACTGCGGTGCCAATGTTGATTCCAGACCTTCACATCTTGTACAGTTCGCAAAGATGGGTTCAATATACATGGAGAACGTTGTAGGAGTTAAGAACCCGAAGGTTGCAATTGTAAATGTCGGTCTGGAAGAGGAAAAGGGTAATGCTCTTGTAAAAGAAACATATCCGTTGCTTAAAAACTGCAGCGACATTAATTTTACCGGAAGTATTGAAGCAAGACAGATACCGTACGGTGATGCGGATGTAATCGTTTGTGATGCATTTGTCGGAAATGTTATATTAAAGCTTTACGAAGGTACTGCAGCAGCACTTGTGAAAAAAATAAAAGCAGGACTGACAAGTACACCGATAAGTACAATCGGTGCTGCGATGGTTAAACCTGCATTGAAAAAAACGTTAAAAGAATTCGGACTTGAAGAACAGGGCGGAGCCCCGATGCTTGGTTTGAACGGTCTTGTTGTTAAGACTCATGGAAGCTCTAAGAGCGTTGAAGTTAAAAACTCAATAATACAATGCATTAAATTCACTGAACAAAACATCAGTGAAAAAATAAAAAGAAATATACAAGAATAAACCGGAGGTTTTGTTATGGAATTTGAAAAACTGCAAAATATTATTAGTGAGGTACTTGGAGTTGATGCCGATGAGATCACAATGTCGACAACATTTGTAGATGATCTTGGCGCAGATTCACTCGATGTTTTCCAGATTATTATGGGAATTGAAGAAGAATTCGAGATTGAAATTGCAAATGAGGATGCAGAAAAAATTGTAACTGTTGCAGACGCAGTTGAGCAGATAAGGAATGCTACAAACTAATGATTAGGACTGTCGTTAAGACAGTCCTGATTTTTTAGTTAAAATTAAAAAATGGGGGAATAGTGTGAAAAATCATGTATTATGATTTTTCACACGGCTATTTGTTAATGAGCGAAAACAAATAGCCATTAAGATATTCCTCGCGACAGGTCGCTCAGAAAAGGGGAATAGTGTGAAAAATCATGTATTATGATTTTTCGCACGGCTATTTGTTTATGAGCGAAAACAAACAGCCATTAAGATATTCCTCGCGACAGGTCGCTCAGAAATGGGGGAATAGTGTGAATAGCATAATTGAAAGATGTAACGGATTGCAGAAAAAGCTCAATTATACATTTAATGACACGGCATTGCTTGAAGAAGCAATATCACACAGCTCATATATAAATGAACGCAGCATAAATAAGAAAAAATGTAATGAGCGTATGGAGTTTCTCGGAGATGCGGTTCTTGAGCTTATAAGCAGTGAATATTTATATAAAAAGTATGATGAAATGGCTGAGGGCGAACTGACTAAGCTGAGGGCTTCGCTAGTATGTGAAAAATCACTTGCGACATGTGCCAGGAGAATAGAGCTGGGCAGCTATATTATGCTGGGACATGGCGAAATCATGAATAAAGGAAACGAAAGAGACTCGATTCTAGCCGATGCTTTTGAGGCAGTAATAGGTGCGGTTTATCTCGACGGCGGGAAGGATGCGGCAGCTGAGCTGATAAGCAATACAGTGCTTTTAAATGAATACGCAGGAAGCGGTTTTGCTGATTATAAGACTGAGCTGCAGGAATATATACAAAAAAACGGACAAGGCAGGCTTGAGTACCGGCTTGTAAGAGAAGAGGGCCCCGATCATGATAAAAGATTTGTTGTTGAGTTATTTATCGATGACATAAGGGTCGGAAGCGGCGAAGGTAAAAATAAGAAAACTGCCGAGCAGTCTGCGGCTGAATTTGCATTAAAGCAGATAAAAAAGGCAGAAGATAAGTGAGGAAAAAAAGCATGTACCTGAAAAGTATAGAGATACACGGTTTTAAATCATTTGCAAATAAAATTCTTTTCGAATTTCATGACGGAATAACTGCAATTGTCGGTCCAAACGGGAGCGGTAAAAGTAATGTTGCTGATGCCGTAAGATGGGTGCTTGGTGAGCAGAGCGCGAAGCAGCTTCGCGGTACAAGCATGCAGGATGTAATTTTCTCCGGTTCTGAAGCAAGAAAGCCGCTTGGCTATGCTTACGTGAGCATCACCTTTGATAATTCGGATCATAAGCTTCCGATAGCTTATGAAGAGGTAAATGTTGCCAGACGTGTTTATCGCTCGGGTGAAAGTGAATATCTGATAAACGGTAATATTTGCAGGCTGAGGGATGTACAGGAGATGTTTCTTGACACCGGAATCGGTAAGGAAGGCTATTCAATTATCGGACAGGGTCAGATTGACAAAATCTTAAGTACAAAGCCTGAGGACAGGCGTGAGCTTTTTGATGAGGCTGTAGGTATAGTTAAGTTTAAAAAGAGGAAGGCTCTTTCTGAAAAAGAACTTGAGATTAGCAGGCAAAATCTGCTGCGTATTAATGATATTATTTCTGAAATCGAGACACAGCTCGGACCGCTTGAAAAGCAGTCAGAGGTGGCAAGGGAATACCTTAAGCTTAAGGAAAAGCTTAAGCTTCTTGAGGTAAATCAGTTTCTTGCAGAGTATGAGAAGAGCGGCGGAGCAAAGAAAGCACTTGACGAGAAATATGAAATAGCAATCCAGGATCTTGAGTCGACCCAAAAATCTAATGAAAATGCAGAAACAGAATATAAAAAGCTCGAAGCGTCGATAGAGGATTACGATAAGGCTCTTGAAGAGGGAAGAAGCTATAAATCGGAGCTTTTACTTGCAATTGAAAAGCATGAGGGTGAAATTAAGCTTTTTGAGCAGCAGCTTTTGGTGATTAATCAGAACAACGAGAGAATTGCCGATAGGAAAAATGCGATAGCAAACGAAATAAACGGAAGAAAAAATGAGCTTGTCGGTTTTGAAGCCCAAAAGAAGAATTTTGATGAAAAGCTTCTTGAAATCGGTAACAGCCAAAAGCTTTCAAATGAAAAGCTGTTGGCACTGAAGAATGAAATAGAAAAGCTGACAAAGCTTGTTGATGATTCGAATAATGAAATATTCAGGCTCATTAATGACAGCGGAAATGTAAGAACCAATATTCAGCGCTTTGAAACCATGCTCGAGCAGAATAATATCCGCAGAACCGAGCTGAACCAGAGGATTCTGTTTAATAAAAGCGAGGAAGCCGATGAGACCGAGATACTTAAGTCCCTGGAGGAAAAGCTTGAGGAAGCGAATGCAAGGATTAATGAAGCTAATGAAAAATGTGTTCTTTGCAATGAGGAGCTTAAGACTGCAGATACTGACGGAAAAAAACTCATTGATATTTATGAGGCTGCCCAGCAGAAGTATATCGGTGAAAAGTCCCGACTTGATTCGCTGAGGAATATAGCTGAAAGATATGAGGGCTACGGAAGCAGTGTTAAGAAAATCATGGAGGTTAAGGAACGGTATCCGGGAATTAACGGTGTAGTTGCTGACCTTATTACAGTAAGCAAAAAGTATGAGACAGCAGTAGAAGTGGCACTCGGAGCCAGTATTCAGCATATTGTTACGGAAGACGAGCAGACCGCAAAGAATATTATTGAATATCTGAAGCGTAATAAGCTCGGAAGAGCAACCTTTCTTCCGATAACAAGCATAGGAAAGAGCCGTCATGAGAATGATGAGCAGGTTATGACCGAAAAGGGTGTTATCGGTGATGCTGCTTCGCTTGTTGAGGCTGATGAGAAATATGCCGGTGTTATTAATCATCTGCTTAAAAACTTTATTGTAGTTGATAATATTGATAATGCATTAAAGCTTGCTGCAAAATATTCATATTCCCTGCGTATTGTAACGCTTGAGGGTGAGCAGCTTAATCCGGGCGGTTCAATTGCCGGCGGTTCCTTCAGAAATGCAAGCAATCTGTTGGGCAGAAAGCGTGAAATTGAAGAGCTTGAGAAGAGTATTTCAAAGCTTAAGCTTGAAATTGCTGATATACGCGGAAAGCAGGCAGCGATATCCGAGAAGAAGAAAGAAGTTCGCGAGCGTATTGAGAGGCTTCGCAGAGATTTGCAGGATCTTCATGTTGAGCAGAATACTGCAAAAATGAATCTTGAGGCAGAAAAGCAAAAAACTGCTGAGATAGCGGCAAAATACAGAAGTTATGAAAACGAGCTTAAGGAATTAGAAATAAAATCAGCCGAATTGCGGAATGCAATTGAGCAGAAGAACACGGCAATCAATCAGAATGAGGAGAAAAATAAACTCCTAAATGAACAGATTGAAAGCTGCTCGGGAAGGATACTTGAGCTTAGAATCGAAGAGGCAAAGGCGTCTGAGGAAAATGCAGCTTTACGTGTTGAGCAGGCAAATGTTGAGCAGGCCGGACAGTATACCTGTGATAATATATCAAGAATTAATTCTGAGATTGAAAAGCTTCTCGAGGAGTCAAAGCAGATAAATGAAAGCTGTGAAAATGCAACCGAGGAAAGAAGCGGAAAAGAAAATCAGATAGCCGAGAATCGCCGGTGCATTGAGACTGACCGCAAAAAGGTTGAGGAGCTTGAAAAACGCATTGAAGAGCTTGTTTCAAAGAAGGAAAATATCCAGAAGGAGCATAAGAGCTTTTTTGATGCGTGGGCTGAGCTTGGTAAGCGCGTGAATGAACTTGAGAAGGAAACAATGCGTCTTCAGACTCAGCGTGAAAAGCTTGCCGAGCAGCTTGATTACCAGATAAGCTACATATGGGAGGAGTATCAGCTGACGCTTTCTACAGCAGAAGAATATAGGGATGATGACTTTAAAGCTGCCGGAAGCCGTAAGGAAATAAATGATACAAAGACAGCAATTAAGAATCTCGGTAATGTTAATGTTAATGCGATTGAGGATTTTAAAACAATTTCCGAGAAATACCGCCATATGACAACCCAGCGTGATGATTTGCAGGAATCCGAAGCAACAATTCTTGGTATAATAGAAAAGCTTGACGAGGAAATGAGAAAGCAGTTTACAGAAAAGTTTGCGGAGATAAAGCGCGAATTTAACACTGTATTCAGGGATTTGTTCGGCGGCGGAAAGGGTGAGCTTGAATTAATTGAAGATGAGGACATGCTTGAGGCAGGAATTAAGATTATTGCCCAGCCGCCCGGAAAGAAACTGCAGAATATGATGCAGCTTTCGGGAGGCGAAAAGGCATTAACTGCGATTGCACTTTTGTTTGCAATACAGAATCTGAAGCCCTCGCCGTTCTGTCTTCTTGACGAAATTGAAGCAGCACTTGATGATTCGAATGTAAAGCGCTTTGCAAGCTATCTGAAAAAGCTTACTAAAAATTCGCAGTTTATTGTAATTACCCACAGACGCGGAACGATGGCGGCTGCTGACATACTTTATGGTATTACAATGCAGGAAAAGGGTGTTTCGACACTTGTATCCGTTAATCTTATTGAAAATGAATTAGATAAATAAAAGCTTATGCTTTAGAACGGAGGAGATTATGGCTGAAGAAAAAAAGAAAGGTTTTTTTGGAAGACTTGTTGCCGGCTTAACTAAGACGAGAGATAGCATTGCTTCCGGAATTGACAGTATTTTCAGCGCTTTTTCTTCAATTGATGACGAGTTTTATGATGAGTTGGAAGAAACTCTTATCATGGCAGATATCGGTATAAATGCTACAATGTCAATTGTTGAAAATCTTAAAGAAAAGGTAAAGGAAAACAGAATAAAGGAGCCTGAAAAGTGCAGAGAGCTGCTTATGGAAAGTATTTGCGAGCAGATGAAGGTTCCTGAGGATGCATATGAATTTGAAAACCATAAGTCGGTTGTAATGGTAATCGGCGTAAACGGTGTTGGAAAAACTACTTCAATCGGTAAGCTTGCCGGATTATTAAAGGATGACGGTAAGAAGGTTCTTGTTGCAGCGGCGGATACCTTCAGGGCGGCAGCTATTGAACAGCTTACTGAGTGGACAAACAGGGCAGGCGTTGAAATAATTGCACAGAATGAAGGCTCAGACCCGGCGGCTGTTGTTTTCGACGCAGTTTCAGCGGCAAAATCAAGAAAAGCAGATGTTCTTTTATGCGATACTGCAGGAAGACTGCATAATAAAAAGAACCTAATGGAAGAACTCAGAAAGATAAATAAGGTTGTGGATCGTGAATATCCTGATGCAATGCGTGAAACACTTGTTGTTCTTGACGGAACAACAGGCCAGAATGCACTGGCACAGGCAAAACAGTTCGGTGAGGTTGCGGACATCACAGGAATTATTATTACAAAGCTTGACGGAACGGCAAAGGGCGGTATTGCGGTTGCAATTCAAAAGGAGCTCGGAATTCCGGTTAAGTATATCGGTGTCGGAGAGAAAATCGATGATTTACAGAAGTTTGATCCGAAGGCCTATGTTGACGCTTTGTTTGCTAAGAGTGAAGAATAATAATATTTTTGAAAAGTATACAAATACTGTCGAAAATGTCTGCTTTTTTGCATAAAGATGAATAATTATCGTAGAAAATGACGAAGTGGTGTGATATAATTTTCATATGCAAAAAACGATAGAAAGAGGTGTTTGATATAGTTACAGCAAATTCCACGAAGAATTCTAACGGTTTCAGTGAAAAGAGAAGGATCAACAGACTTTTATTATGCTGCTGGGCAGTTATTGTTATTGTGTTGATAATTGCGTATTCTATTGAGATTTTAAAGGGAACAAAGGAAATCACTTATGTCCTGATAATGTGTGTGACTTCAATTCCTTTTATGATGTGGGCATTGCTTGTTTACCGCAGTGATCCGGAGAAAAGCTATATCAAATATATTGTTTCCGGCAGTTATCTGGTAATGTACGCCTTTATTCTTCTTACCGGCGATACACCGCTGGTATTTACGTACATATTACCGTTTTATTCTGCGCTTGTTGCAAGTAATGATAAAAAGCTTCTGAGAAATGTAGGTATCGCAAGTATTCTGCTGAATGTCGTTGATGTTGTTATTGAGCTTATAAATGATGACGGAAGTGACATAAGTCTGCTTGCTGACTGTGAGATTCAGCTTGCTGCATTAATTCTTATTACGGTTTTTTCCATTGTTGCATGTTCGCTTGTTTCAAAAATGAATGCTAATAAAGTTGAGGCAATGAAGGAAACAGCAGAGGCTCAGGAACGATTAAATGCTTCAATTATGAATCTGATAAGTCTTGTCGAGAATAATGTGTCTGTTATCGGAAATGCTTCGGAAGAGATGAGCGATTCTGCTAAGCTGACAGTGGAAGCAATGGAAAATGTTAAGAGCGGTTCTGATGATACCAGTGTGGCTTTGGAAGTTCAGGCGGTTGCAACGAAGGAAATACAGCAGCTGATAACAAAGCAGACGGATTTATCAAAGAATATTAAGATGCTTGTCGGAAGGGTTAAGGCTGATATTGACAGCAGTGTTGATAACATAAGGAGTCTTGATATAACATCCAGACAAGCCAAAGAAAATAACGAGCTCGTGAAGAATAATATGCAGGAGCTTAATGACGAAACCGAAGAGATGAAGAGCATTATATCCATTATCTCAGGTATTGCGACCAAAACAAATATGCTTGCGCTCAATGCATCGATTGAAGCAGCAAGAGCAGGTGAAGCAGGACGAGGTTTTGCTGTCGTTGCAAAGGAAATAACCGAGCTGGCAAACCAGACCAAGATAGCTACCGAGAACATCTCGAAGCTTGTTGAGGAGCTGAGAAGCCAAAGCGGAAGTGCTTATGATGCGGTTAATATGATGATTGATATCAGTAATACCCAAAATGAAGATATTAATGAAGTTAATAGGATGTTCGGCTTAATGTATGAGAATATCAATAATATTGTTTCCGATGTCGATAATCAGGAGCAGCAGATTAGGGAAATCAGTAATTCAAGCGTAAAGATTACCGACGGAACAAATGAAATAATTGAGATAAATGATCGTCTTAAGAACTACGCGGAAAGCACCGATGATATGACAAAGAGGCATCTTGAACGTACGCTTGAGATGGATAGAATGGTTAATGATGTAATAAGCGAGATTGAAAGCTTTAAAAAAGAAAATCCGTAAATTACATGTTGACTTTTGTTAATAGTATGGTATACTACTCTAGGTGTAAAGAAAAAAACTTTACACCTAGAGTTTTTAGGTGGTGCGAGATGGCCGGTCAGAAGGATACGGATATTCGATTACAGGAAATAGTTGAGCTTTCCAGGCTTTATGATTTGTATGGAAATCTTTTGAATGAGCATAAGCGTGCCGTATTTGAAGATTATGTTATTAATGACCTTTCGCTCGCTGAAATTGCTGAACAGGTTGGTATGAGCAGACAGGGAGTAAGAGACGTTGTTGTCAGATGCTCAAAACAGCTTTATGAATATGAAGAAAAGTTAAAACTATCCTCAAAGCTTAATGTAATAGGTGATTTATTGGATGAGATTTTCGGCTTTATCAGTACGCAGGATGAGTTTACCGCTGATAAGAGAGAACAGCTTATTGATATGTTAGGCGAAGTAAGGGAAAAGTTGGAGGAATAGATGGCATTTGAGAGTTTGTCGGAGAAGCTTCAGAACGTTTTTAAAAGTCTGAAGGGCAAAGGAAAGCTTAGTGAGAGTGATGTAAAGACTGCCATGCGTGAGGTTAAGATGGCACTTCTTGAGGCTGATGTAAGCTTTAAGGTTGTTAAGGCCTTTATCAGTGCGGTTCAGGAGCGTGCAGTCGGACAGGAAGTGCTTAATTCACTGACGCCCGGGCAGATGGTAATAAAGATTGTTAATGAAGAGCTTGTTAAGCTTATGGGCGATACAACAACTGAGATTGAGTTGAAGCCCGGTAATGAGATTACAACAATAATGATGTGCGGACTTCAGGGTGCAGGTAAGACCACCATGACCGCAAAGCTTGCGGGTAAGTTTAAGTCAAAGGGTAAAAAGCCTTTGCTTGTTGCCTGTGATATATACAGACCGGCTGCTATAGAACAGCTTAAAATTAATGCTGAAAAGCAGGGAGTGCCCTGTTTCTCAATGGGTACGGGACACAAGCCCGTTAATATTGTAAAGGCTGCACTTGAGCATGCTAAAGAAAATAATGAAAATGTAGTTATAATCGATACTGCAGGACGTCTTCATATTGATGAGGATATGATGCAGGAGCTTATTGAAATTAAAGAGCAGGTTAATCTTGATCATATAGTTCTTACTGTTGACGCCATGACCGGTCAGGATGCCGTAAATGTTGCTGAAAGCTTTAATTCAAAGCTTGAAATAACAGGTGTTATTCTTACTAAGCTTGACGGTGATACAAGAGGCGGTGCCGCCTTATCAATAAGACATGTTACGGGCAAGCCGATTTTATATACTGGTACGGGAGAAAAGCTTACTGATGTTGAGCAGTTCTATCCGGATCGTATGGCTTCAAGAATACTTGGAATGGGTGATATTCTTACCCTTATTGACAAGGCACAGGCTGATTTTGATGAACAGAAGGCCAGAGAGCTTGAAAGGAAGATAAAGAAGCAGGAATTCGATTTCAACGATTATCTTGACCAGATTAATCAAATGAAGAAAATGGGCGGTCTTTCAAGCATAATGTCGATGCTTCCGGGTATGGGAATGAGCGGCGTTAATATGAAGGATGTTGATTTGGATGAGGGAGAGAACGCACTGAGAGATGTTGAGGTTATGATTAACTCGATGACAAAGGCGGAGCGTGCAAATCCTGATTTGCTTAATCCTTCGAGAAAGAATCGAATTGCCAAAGGATGCGGCAAAGATATTGCCGAGGTTAATCGTATGGTAAAGCAATTTGATCAGACAAGAAAGATGATGAAGCAGTTCTCGGGTGCTTTAAGCGGAAAGAAGAAGGGCAGATTTAAGCTTCCCTTTGGAATGAAATTTTAATAAATACATTCATGGTACAGAATATTCTGATGCTTGAGTGATATTATATACATTTATTAAGGAGGTGAAAATAATGGCAGTAAAGATTAGATTAAGGAGAATGGGTGCTAAGAAGAATCCTTTCTATAGAATCATTGTTGCAGATGCAAGAGATCCGAGAGACGGAAGATTTATCGAGGAGATCGGTACCTACGACCCTAATCAGGAGCCCAGCGCTTTCAAGATTGATGAGGAAGCTGCTAAGAAGTGGCTTAGCAATGGTGCACAGCCTACAGATATCGTAGGAAAGCTTTTCAAGCAGGCCGGAATCGTAAAATAAGAGAGGTGACTGGTAGTGAAGGAATTAGTCAGAATAATTGCTACATCACTGGTTGATCATCCGGAGCAGGTAGTAGTTACCGAAAGGGAAACAGATAAATCAATTGTTGTTGAGCTTAAGGTTGCACCGGAGGATATGGGAAAGGTCATCGGAAAACAGGGCCGTATTGCAAAGTCCATTCGTACCGTTGTAAAAGCTGCAGCTACAAAGGATGATAAAAAAGTTGTAGTAGATATTATGTAACAGGATAGTTCGCCGAGTGGATACATTTGGCGAACTTTTTGCTTGAAGTCGCAGTATTATTTCTGTGAAAAGTAGCTTCGTAATGGCTATTTGTTTTCGCTCAGAAATTGAGGATAGCGTGAAAATCGCATTGATATGCTGGTTTTTCACACGGCTATTTGTGCCGAAGCGTCACAAATAAGCCCTTATACGGCACGAGAAATCACCCTAGTGAATTTCTTGTGCGGATTCCTACGCTACGCTTCGGAATGGGGATTAGTATGGAAAGTATGCTGAGAATCGGTGTTATTACATCGCCGCACGGGGTGCACGGTGAGGTAAAGGTTTATCCCACTACCGATGATGTGAAAAGATTCGAATTACTTGAAGAGGTTTATCTTGATATAAAAGGTAATCAAAAAAAAGTTTTTATTCAGGGTGTTAAGTATTTTAAGAATATGGTTATTCTTAAATTTAAAGGTCTTGATAACAGAAATGACATTGAGGGATACCGGAATGTTGATATTTTAATTGACAGAAAGGATGCAATTCCGCTGGAAGAGGGGGAGTTTTTCATCTGTGACATTCTCGGCTTTGATATTGTTGAGGATAACGGAAACCGCCTCGGTGTGCTTGATGATGTTCTTCAGACCGGTGCAAATGATGTTTATGTAGTGAAAACGGATGAAGGTAAGGAGATATTGCTACCTGCAATAAAGGAATGTATTCTTGATACTGATGTTGAGAAACGCGTGATATATGTTCATGTTATGAAGGGTTTAATTGATTAGGAGGCAAGTGTGAACTATACGGTTCTGACTCTGTTTACGGAGCTTATAGAAAATTGCATGAATTCGAGTATAATGGGACGTGCCAGAGAAAAAGGTCTGATAAATCTGAATGTTATAAATATACGTGATTTTTCGGAAAACAGACATAACCGTGTTGATGATTATCCCTATGGCGGCGGTGCGGGAATGGTTATGGAGGCGGGACCGGTATATAGGGCATGTGAGGCCGCAAAGGCCGCAAATCAAGGAAAGAGCAGACTGATTTATTTGTCTCCGCAGGGAAGAACCTTTACACAAGAAATCGCAAAGGAACTTGCGACAGAGGAAAATCTTATATTCCTTTGCGGACATTATGAGGGAATAGATGAAAGGGTACTTGAACTCGAGGTAGATGACTATATTTCAATCGGAGATTATGTTCTTACAGGAGGCGAGATCCCTGCCGTTGTAATTATGGATGCGGTTGCACGACTGGTTCCGGGAGTTTTGAATAACGATGTTTCAGCCGATACGGAAAGCTTTGAAGGAAATCTGCTTGAATATCCGCAGTATACAAGACCGGAGGAGTTTATGGGAATGAAAGTCCCCGACGTTCTTTTGTCAGGGCATCACGCTAATATTGAACGCTGGCGAAGAGAACAGTCTCTGATAAGAACAAAGGAAAAGCGCCCTGATTTATTTGAAAAGGTTGAGCTCGATAAAAAGGATAGGAAGTTTTTGCTGGAATATGCAAAAAAGGAATTTGAATAGGATAAAACAAAATAAACCCGGATAGAAAATTCAGAACCATTTGAATTGCTATCCGGGTTAATTAATTATTCTCTTGTAACAGATACGGGGTTATAGCCGGCATCAGAAATGATTTTTGTGATTTCATCATCGGAGATATCGCGGCTTAAGGTAATATATGCAGCCTTGTCTTCGAGACTTACTTCAGCAGAAATACCGTCAACAGCGTTAAGAACCTCGCTTACTCTTCCTGTGCAGTGGTGGCATGCCATGCCGTCAATTTGAACCTTCAATTTCATAATTTTGTCCTCCTTTTTTGTAAATGTGGTTTTCTTAAAAAATCTAAGTCTTAAAGCATTTGAAACAACGAAAACTGAGCTGAAGCTCATGGCGGCCGAAGCTATCATCGGATTAAGCTTAATTCCGAAGGAATAGAGAAATACTCCGGCTGCTACGGGAATACCGAGGGTATTGTAGAAAAATGCCCAAAAAAGATTTTGTTTGATGTTGCGTATTGTGGCACGGCTTAATCTGATTGCTGAAGAAACATCTGAAAGTCTGCTGTTTACAAGAACGATATCAGCAGATTCAATTGCAATATCCGTTCCGGCGCCGATTGCGATTCCTATATCGGCACGTGTGAGTGCGGGAGCATCATTAATTCCGTCACCAACCATGGCAACCTTATGTCCTTCCTTCATAAGCTCATGGACAATACGTTCCTTATCAGCAGGAGTAATGTCTGCAATTACTTTATTAATTCCGGCCTTTGACGCAATGTAATTTGCAGTTACTTTATTATCTCCTGTTAACATAAGAGTTGATATTCCCATTTTGTGAAGCTCAGTGACAGCGTCACGGCTGTCAGGCTTGATTATGTCCGAAACTGCGATGATACCTGCAATTCTGTCTTCAATTATAAATATAACCGGAGTTTTTCCTTCTTCGGCAAGGCGGTTATAATCATTATCAACCGACTGTGTATCAAACCCGAGAGTATGAATGAGATTACGATTTCCGACATGGCATTCTCTTCCGTTAATACATGCGGATATTCCGCCGCCGGGAATGTTTTTGTAATCACTCACATCAAAGCTGCAGATTCCTCCTGAGTATTCGGTAATCGCACGGGCAATTGGATGCTCGGACATGGATTCTATGCTGCCTGCCATGGCAATAAAAGAATTATTCTCAAATCCGTTATAGGTTATGACATCTGTTACCGACAACATACCGGTTGTAACGGTTCCTGTTTTATCAAAAACAACAGTATCTATTTTATGGGCAATCTCAAGGCTTTCGGCTGACTTAATAAGAATGCCGAGCTCGGCACCTTTTCCGGTGCCTGCCATTATTGCCGTCGGTGTAGCAAGACCGAGAGCACACGGACAGGAGATTACAAGGACCGTTATTGCCATTGATAAAGAAAAGCCGATGCTTTCACCCACAATAAGCCAGACAATGGCTGTGATAAGCGCAATACCCATAACAACCGGTACAAAAATCGAACTGACACGGTCTGCAAGTCTGGAAATGGGAGCCTTTGAATTGGCGGCTGCTTCAACAAGTGAAATGATTTGTGAAATGGCAGTATCGTTTCCGGTTTTCTCTGCCTTCATTTTAAAATATCCGGAACGATTTATGGTGGCCTGAAATACCTTATTGCCGTTTGCCTTTTCAACAGGAATGCTTTCGCCGGTAAGGGCGGATTCGTCTATGGAGCCGTTACCCTCTATAATAATACCGTCTGTAGGTATTGACTGACCGGATTTTACGACAAGGATATCTCCCGGTTTGATTTCGGATGCATCAATTTCTTTTTCAATGCCGTCTGTAAAAAGAATTGCTTTTTGCGGCTTAAGCTCTATAAGCTTCTTAATTGAATCAGTTGTTTTTTCCTTTGAACGGGCTTCGAGAAATTTGCCGAGAGAAATTAAAGTAAGAATCATTGCTGCCGATTCAAAGTACAGATTTTGGCAGTATTCATGAGCAAGCTGCGTGTCTCCTGTAAGAAGGCTGTAAAAAATAAGAACAGTAATAATCAGACTGTAAAGAAAAGCTGTTCCCGAACCGAGAGCCACAAGCGTATCCATATTAGGGGAACCGCTAAACAGCTTTTTGAATCCGGAAAGAAAATATCGGAAATATATAATAATAACCGAAAGCGAGAGTAAAAGCTGAACAAGAGCGTAAATGTGCGGGTTGACTTCATGTGACAGGATTTCGGGAATCGGCAGGGAGAGCATATGTCCCATGCTGATATACATAAGAACTAACAGGAGCGCCAGTGCGCTGATAAGACGGATAAGAGCGGAAGAAATTCCGGCTTTTTTCTTTATACCGGGGGCGGCTTTTACGTCAGCTGATTCGGAAGAAGCCTGATATCCGGCGGATACAACCGCGTTAATTATGTTTTCTTCATTAGTAACGGCTTCATCGTAGTCAACGAGCATATTACCCGTTATCAGGTTTACACTAACTTCGTTAATGCCGGTAAGAGAACGTACCGCTTTGTCAACATGAGCACTGCATGCAGAGCATGACATTCCGGTTACCGTGAAATTTTGTTTCATAAAATGTACCATACCTTTCTGATACCGGATTACTTCGGTGTCCGATGTGTACAAAAATACACTCAAATTATATAATAGCATATTTTTTTATTTGAAGTAAAGAAATAAATATGTTAGAATGGCAAAAGATTATTGTTACATGATAGGGGAGAGGGGATAATGGATAAATTTGTTTCTTTTGATTTTCAGGTTGAATTATTAATCAGATTGCTGATAGCAGCCTTCTGCGGAGCTCTTGTCGGCTATGAAAGAAAGCGTAGACAGAAGGAGGCCGGCATACGTACGCACATAATGGTTGCCATGGGAGCTGCATTGTTTGCCATGGTATCAAAATACGGCTTTCTTGATGTTGTTTTTCTTGATAGTGTGCAGGTTGACGTATCACGTGTTGCTTCCAATATTGTTACCGGCGTCTGCTTTTTGGGAGCAGGAATGATATTCATACGAAACAGGTCAATATCAGGTCTTACGACGGCTGCCGGAATATGGGCAGTTTCCGGAATCGGTCTGTCCTTCGGAACCGGACTGTATGCGGTTGGCGGAAGCGCAACTTTTATTATTCTTTTTATACAGTTTCTTTTACACAGACCGCTTCAGTGGGTGGAGGGACCTTCGGTTAGAGAAATAAACTGTGTGATAATCAATGAAGGCAATAATGTTGAAGACTTTATTGCTTATCTGAAATCGATTGATAAAGCAATGTATATATCACAGATTGAAAAGTATGATAACGGAACGATAATGTGTACATTTCATCTGAGGGTTAAGAAAAAGTGTCTGATATTTGATACATATGAGCTGTTAAAGGTATATCCGTATATAAAATCAATAAGACTTTAATTGGGAAGCTGTATGAGTGATTACAATAAATATGACGAAGAGCGGGAACGTCGGCTCAGATTAAAAAGGTTAAAGCAGAAAAGGCTGAGACGCAGAAGAAGAATAGCAATCCTGATATTGGTTATGATGGCACTTGCCGCAATCGGAATCGTATTTGGTGCAGTAAAACTTGTGATGTATCTGTTTGCGGATTCTTCAGATGACTATGTCAATGTAAGTATGTCGAATTCAGAAAAGAATATAATTCTCGTTGATAACACAGCTTCGGGTGAAGCTGTGAAAAATGGTGAAAGCGGCGAGTCACAGACGCAGGAAGATAATAAAGATGGCTCGGGAATGGACTATTCCGAGCTTCTGAATAATGCGACCTATGTTGAACCGGGAAGTAAAGGTCTTGTAATAATTGATGCCGGTCACGGGGGCTATGACGGCGGTACGGGAAGCGGAGAGATTCTTGAAAAGAATATAAATCTTGAAATAGCCTATTGGCTGAAGGAAGAGCTGGAATTCAGGGGATATTCGATTTATATGACAAGAACGGATGATACCTTTGTAGGTCTTAACGAACGTGCGTCCCTGGCAAATGCCACTGACAGTCCTCTTGCACTTGTAAGTATACATCAGAATTCAATTGAAGGATATCCTGAGGTATGCGGCATTGAAGCATGGACCTATGACAGATCCGGATGCAATGAACTGGCGGAAGCGTTAAGCAGAAATGTTTCACTTGAAACAGGTGCGGAAAACAGGGGAGTACATCATAAGACAAACCTTGTTGTAACAAGCAAAACAACAATGCCGGCAGTTATTATTGAATGCGGCTATATGTCTAATCCTAATGAGCTTACACTTTTACAGACTGAGAATTATCAATTGAAAATTGCTGCCGGAATTGCAAATGCGGTTGATGAATTTGTAGAAGATCATTATGGTGAATAGCGTAACAAAAGCAGGATTTTTGCATAGCATGTAATGATCCTGCTTTTATTTCGGAGAGTTATGATAATAGTAATCGATGCCGGACATGGTGGCGCAGACCCGGGAGCTGTTTACAACGGAAGAAGAGAAAAGGATGATACTTTGGAGCTGTCATTGGCGGTTGGCGAAATACTGAGTGATAACGGAATCGACGTGGTTTATACAAGAACGGAAGATGTGTTTGATTCACCGATAAGAAAAGCACAGATTGCGAACGAAAGCGGAGCGGATTATTTTGTTTCGATACATCGTAACTCGGCGGCCTTCCCCAATCAGTATAACGGAGTGCAGACACTTGTTTATGATGATTCGGGAACTGCCGGTGAGCTTGCAGAAAACATAAACAGGCAGCTCGAAAATGTAGGCTATAGGAATATTAATGTTGAGGAGCGTAAAGACCTTGCAGTTTTGAGGCGGACACAAATGCCTGCCGTGCTTGTGGAAGCAGGCTTTATCAATTCGGATACAGATAACAGGCTGTTTGATACGAAAGCCTATGAAACGGCACGTGCGATAGCAGACGGGATTCTTGAAACGGTCGGAACGTCCGGCGGCAGTAATAATTTGAATTCGGGTACAATTCTGAATAATACATCACAATCCGGAATGTATGGTGTACAGACCGGTCTGTTTAGCAGTAAAAATAATGCTGATATGCTAAAAGCAAGATTAAATGCACTCGGAATTAATGCTGATGTGTCGAGACGCGGGAATTATTATGCCGTTGTTGCGGGGCGTTATGACACACTTGAAGAAGCAAGAGCTCTTGAAACAGAGCTTAGGCTGCTTGGTTACGACACTTTGATTGTAACTTCATAAGTATTTTATAAGTTTTTTCTGGTATTTACATTGCAAAAGTGCTATGATAGCAAACGTGGGCAGCCTGTATATGTATTAATTCAGGTAAATTTAGAAATTAGCATTAATTATATTTCGGGGGCCTTTCGGCTCCTGAAATTTTGTATTTAGTGAGTATAGTTTTGAAACGGAGGAGTAATATGACAAAGGTAGACATTTTTTCGGGTTTTCTCGGAGCAGGAAAAACAACATTGATTAAGAAGCTGATAAGCGAAGCATTTAAGGGTGAAAAGCTTGTGCTGATTGAGAATGAATTTGGTGAAATCGGTATTGACGGCGGATTTTTAAAGGAATCGGGTATTGAGATTTCTGAAATGAATTCCGGCTGTATTTGCTGTACGCTTGTCGGCGATTTTGGAGTTGCTCTTCATAAGGTTATTGAGCAGTATTCGCCTGACAGAATTATTATTGAGCCTTCAGGCGTCGGAAAGCTTTCGGATGTAATAAAAGCGGTTACTGATGCTGCGGAGGATACGGATTTACAGATAAACAGCTTTATTGCGGTTGTGGACGCCTCGAAATGTAAGATGTACATGAAGAATTTCGGCGAATTTTTCAATAATCAGATTGAATATGCAAAAACAATTATTTTCAGCCGTACACAGAAGCTTGCGGAGAACAAGCTTGAGGAAGCAATGAAGCTGGTTCGTGAGCATAACGACAAAGCAGTTATTATAACAACACCTTGGGACGAGCTTGACGGAGCTGTTATCTTAAAGGCAATGGAAGAAAAAAATCGTTTTGAGGACGAGCTTCTTGAGCAGGCCGGCATCTGCCCTGAATGCGGACATCATCATGATCACCACCATGACTGCTGTGAGCATGAGCATCACGACCATGACCACGAGCATGAGCATCATCATGACTGCCGCGAGCATGAGCATCACGACCATGATCACCACCATGACTGCTGTGAGCATGAGCACGAGCATGACCATCATCATGAGCATCATCATGACTGCTGCGAGCATGAGCATCACGACCATGATCACCACCATGACTGCTGTGAGCATGAGCATCACGACCATGATCATGACCATGAACACGAGCATGATTGCTGCGGACACGACCATGAGCATCACCATGACCATCATCACCATCATGCTGATGAAGTTTTTGCAAGTGTCGGCATCGAGACGACGAGGAAGTATACTGAAGAAGGTATTCTTGACGCACTTAATAAGCTTGAAGATGAAGAGACTTACGGTGTAATCCTTCGTGCAAAGGGTATTGTTGCTTCAACCGATGATGAATGGATTCATTTTGATTATGTACCCGGTGAGAGTGAGGTAAGAAGGGGACCTGCTGATGTTATCGGCAGAATATGCGTAATCGGAAGCAAAATTGATGAAGCGGCTATTAAGGCACTGTTTTAAGGATTGGAGTTAATTATGGATATACCTGTTTATTTGGTGAACGGTTTTCTTGAATCGGGTAAAACATCATTTATTAATATGACGCTTGCCGATGATGAATTCACAGGCGGTGAAAAAACTCTTTTAATCGTTTGTGAGGAAGGCATTGAGGAATATGATGCGGAAGCGCTGAAGAGAAAGAATGTTCATGTAATATATGTTGATGACAGAGAGGATTTCACAAAGGAATTTCTCGAAGAATGTCAGCGTGAGTATAAGCCGGAAAGAGTATTGATTGAGCTTAACGGCGTCTGGAAAATGGAAGATTTTCTTGAGATGGACGTGCCTAAAAAGTGGGTTACGGTACAGATTATCACACTTGTTGATGCCTCAACTTACAATAATTACTTAAATAACATGAGAGGCATAATAATGGAGCAGATAAAATATTCAGATACCATTATTTTTAACCGCTGTGATGAAAATACCAAAAAAATTGACATCAGAAGAACAATTAAGCCGCTTAACCGGAAGGCACAGATTATTTACGAAACTGAAGACGGAATTGATCTGGGCGGAGATGAGGAAGAGGAGCTTCCGTTTGATATAAATTCGGACCCTATTGTAATAGAAGATGATGACTTTGGTCTCTGGTATCTGGATGCACTTGATTTTCCTAAAAAATATGAGGGAAAGAATGTTGAATTTAAGGCGATGTTTTTTAAGGATGCAAAGATGCCGAAGGATACCTTTGTTCCCGGAAGATTTGCAATGCAGTGCTGTGCGGATGATATAGCATTTATCGGATTTTTAAGTAAGGTGCCGAATAATTGTGCATTTATGGATTTTCTGAAAACAAGAGAGAATCGTGAGTGGATATATGTTAAGGCAAAGGTTAGAGTCGAATTTAAAAAAGAATACAGGGGAAAAGGACCGGTATTGTATATTGAAGAGCTTAATACGGCAGAACCTGCGGCCGAGGATATAGTATACTTTACCTGATGTCGCGCTTGACAATGAAAAGGATGAGATAGTATAATTAATTGGTTAATGGTTATTTATAACATTCTTTGAATTGTTAGAACGGAGGATGATGTGTTAAAAAGTATGACCGGCTTCGGGCGCTACGAAGCAGAGAGCCCGGAGAGAAAAATAACTGTTGAGATGAAAGCAGTTAATCACAGATACTGCGAGATTTCAATGCGTATGCCTAAAAAGCTGAACTTTTTTGAAGCTGGTATAAGAAATTTACTCAAGCAATATGTCAGCAGAGGAAAGGTTGATGTTTATATTACCTATGAGGATTATTCCGAAGGTAAGGCATGTGTAAAGTATAATCAGGAAATTGCAGATGAATATTTCAATCTGTTAAAGGGGATGAGCGAGCATTTTAAGCTTGATAACGACGTTAAGATATCACAGCTTGCAAGATTTCCCGAAGTATTTACAATAGAAGAACAGACAACAGATGAAACGGAGCTCTGGGGACATATTGAAGAGGCTGTCAGAAAAGCGGCGGAGAAATTTGTTGCGACCAGGATTGCGGAAGGTGAGCAGCTTAAAAACGATTTGTTTGCAAAGCTTGACGGCATGAACAGTATGATTGATTATATTGAGGAGCGCTCTCCGAGAATAATCGAAGAATACAGAAAGAAGCTTACAGATAAGGTTTCCGAACTTCTTGGTGATACAAAGATTGATGAGGGCATTCTTGCTACGGAGATTACGGTTTTTGCCGATAAAATTTGCGTAGATGAAGAAACGGTAAGATTAAAGGCTCATATAAAGAATATGAAGGATACATTGCATGAGGCTGATAATATCGGACGAAAGCTTGACTTTATTGCACAGGAGATGAACCGTGAGGCAAATACGATTTTGTCAAAATCAAGCGACCTCGATATAACAAATACGGCAATTAATCTGAAGACCGATATCGAAAAGGTTAGGGAGCAGATTCAGAACATCGAATAATGCGAGGTATTTTATGGGAAGACTGATAAATATCGGATACGGTAATCTCGTTAACAGTGACAGAATAATATCTGTTATACGTCCCGATGCTTCTCCCGTAAAAAGGATGGTTCAGGCAGCAAAGGATTCGGGTACATGTGTTGATGCAACCTGCGGAAGAAAGTGCAAGGCAGTACTTCTGACGGATATAGGACATGTAGTTTTGTCAGCCTTGCTTCCGGATACAATTGCTAACAGATTTAATCAAAAAGATATTCATGAGGAAGGAGATTTATAATATGTTACATCCGTCTTATACTGATTTGATGAAGGTAGTAAACGCTGATGCCGAGCATGGTGACCAGCCTGTTGTAAACAGCAGATATTCAATTGTTCTTGCAACCGCAAAAAGAGCAAGACAGATTATTGACGGTGCTGAGGCAATGGTTACTCCCAAATGCGATAAGCCGTTATCAGTGGCTGTAGATGAGCTTTATGAGGGTAAGGTGAAAATAATCAGCGAAGAAGAGTACTATAGCGAGTATGATGCACAGTACTACGGTGAAGAGGGCGAAGAGCAGTATTAATAAGCCTTTATAAAAATTGAACGAATTTTCAACGATATTTTAGCCAAATTTGGATATTATGTTGATATTTTTGTAATATCGACAAAGCACTTGAATTTAAAGGTGAAATTGGTTAAAATATAGCAGAAAGTTGGTTAATAGTAACATTTTTAATATTTTCAGGAGGAATAAAAATGGCAGTAAGAGTTGCAATTAATGGATTTGGCCGTATCGGTCGTCTTGCATTCAGACAGATGTTTGGTGCAGAAGGTTATGAAGTAGTAGCTATCAATGATTTAACAAGCCCTAAGACACTTGCACACCTTTTAAAGTATGATTCAACACAGGGTAACTATGCTAACAGTCATTCAGTTGAGTTCGGTGAGGATTCAATCACTGTTGACGGAAAGCAGATTACAATTTACAAGGAAGCTGATGCTAACAATCTTCCTTGGGGTGAGCTTAAGGTAGACGTTGTTCTTGAGTGTACAGGTTTCTATACATCAAAGGACAAGGCTATGGCTCATATTAATGCCGGCGCTCGTAAGGTTGTTATTTCTGCTCCTGCAGGAAATGATCTTCCTACCATCGTTTACAATGTAAACCATGAGACATTGAAGGCTGAGGATAATGTTATTTCTGCTGCTTCATGTACAACAAACTGCTTAGCACCCATGGCTAAGGCTCTTAACGACCTCGCTCCCATCATGAGCGGTATCATGAGCACAATTCACGCTTACACAGGCGATCAGATGATTCTTGACGGTCCTCAGAGAAAGGGTGACTTAAGAAGATCACGTGCAGGCGCTGTTAATATCGTTCCTAACTCAACAGGTGCTGCAAAGGCTATCGGTCTTGTTATCCCTGAGTTAAACGGAAAGCTCATCGGTTCTGCACAGCGTGTTCCTACCCCTACAGGTTCAACAACAATCCTTGTTGCAGTTGTTAAGGGTATCGTAACAAAGGAGCAGATCAACGAGGCTATGAAGGCTGCTAAGACTGAGTCATTTGGTTACAACGAGGACGAAATCGTTTCAAGTGATATCATCGGAAGCACATACGGTTCAATCTTTGATGCTACACAGACAATGGTTGCACCTATGGAAGACGGAAATACACAGGTACAGGTTGTTTCATGGTATGACAATGAGAACAGCTACACAAGCCAGATGGTTCGTACAATCAAGTATTTCTCAGAGTTAAAGTAATTATAATAAGAAATCTGAAAGGTCCGGCCTATAGACCGGACCTTTTTAAAACATATTACATCAGGAGGTAATTAGACATGGCACTCAATAAGAAAACTGTTGATGACATTAATGTTAAGGGTTTAAAGGTTTTAGTTCGCTGTGATTTTAACGTTCCGTTACAGGATGGAAAGATTACTGATGATACAAGACTTGTAGCAGCACTTCCTACCATTAAGAAGCTTATTAATGACGGCGGAAAGATTATTCTTTGCTCACATCTTGGAAAGCCGAAGGGAGAGCCGGTACCTGAGATGTCACTTGCACCCGTAGCAAAGGCTTTATCTGAGCTGCTTGAGATGGATGTTAAGTTTGCTGCTGATAATGAGGTTGTAGGACCTAATGCAAAGGCTGCTGTAGAAGCTATGAAGGATGGCGAGGTTGTTCTCCTTGAGAATACCCGTTACAGAAAAGAAGAGACAAAGAATGGTGAGGAGTTCTCAAAAGAGCTTGCTTCACTTTGTGACGTATTTGTTAATGATGCGTTCGGTACAGCACACAGAGCTCATTGCTCAAACGTTGGTGTAACACAGTTTGTTGATACGGCAGTTGTTGGTTATCTGATGGAAAAGGAAATCATGTTCCTCGGAAATGCAGTTAATGATCCTAAGAGACCTTTTGTTGCAATCCTTGGCGGTTCAAAGGTTTCATCAAAGATTTCTGTAATCAACAATCTTCTTGATAAGGTTGATGTTCTTATTATCGGCGGCGGTATGGCATATACCTTCATGAAGGCACTCGGAGAGGAAATCGGAACTTCACTTGTTGAAGATGATTATCTTGATTATGCAAAGGAAATGCTTGATAAGGCTGAGAAGAAGGGCGTTAAGCTCCTTATTCCCGTTGATACAGTTGTTGCTAAGGAATTCAACAACGATGCACCTTCAAGAATTTCTGAGCGTGGCGGATTCATGAAGGACGAGATGGGTCTTGATATCGGACCTAAGACAAGAGAACTCTTTGCTGAGGCTGTTAAGACTGCTAAGACAGTTGTTTGGAACGGACCTATGGGCGTTTTCGAGATGCCTAACTTTGCAAAGGGAACTGTAGCAGTAGCAGAGGCTCTTGCAAGCATCGATGCTACAACCATTATCGGTGGCGGAGATTCAGCAGCTGCAGTTAACCAGCTTGGCTTTGGTGATAAGATGACCCACATTTCAACAGGCGGCGGCGCTTCTCTTGAGTATCTTGAGGGTAAGGATCTTCCCGGTGTTGCAGCTGTTAACGATAAATAATATAATCCGGAATAATATTAATTGAAAGGACATGGCTATTAGTATGAGAAGAAAAATAGTTGCCGGCAACTGGAAAATGAATAAGACTCCCAGTGAAGCTGTTGCATTAATAAATGAATTAAAGCCTCTTGTAGCTTCTGACGATGTTGATGTTGTATTCTGTGTACCTGCAATCGACCTTATTCCTGCTATTGAGGCAGTAAAGGGAACCAATATTGCAATCGGTGCTGAGAATATGTACTTTGAGGAGAAAGGTGCTTATACCGGAGAAATCGCTCCCAACATGCTTACAGACATCGGTGTTAAGTACGTTATCATCGGACATTCAGAGAGACGTGAGTATTTTGCTGAGACAGATGAGACTGTTAATAAGAAGGTTCTTAAGGCTTTTGAGCATGGTATTACACCTATTATGTGCTGTGGAGAGTCTCTTACTCAGAGAGAGCAGGGCATTACAATTGACTGGATTCGTCAGCAGATTAAGATTGGCTTATTAAATGTTACTGCTGAGCAGGCTAAGTCAATGGTTATAGCATATGAGCCTATCTGGGCAATCGGAACAGGAAAGGTTGCTACAACTGAGCAGGCCGAAGAGGTTTGCGGAGCAATCCGTGCATGTGTTAAGGAGCTTTACGATGAGGCTACTGCTGAAGCAATCAGAATTCAGTACGGCGGAAGCGTAAATGCAGCTAATGCTGCAGAGCTTTTTGCACAGCCCGATATTGACGGCGGACTTGTTGGCGGTGCGAGCCTTAAGCCTGAGTTTGGAAATATTGTAAATTACAAATAATATCGAAAACAGCTTTGCTTCGGCAGAGCTGTTTTTTATGTAATAGGAAATTATGTCCTATTACACAAAAACTTCGTTGGATGCGCATTCGCGCGAAGAAGAGGATTGTCGCTAAGGCAACCGCGCTCGGCGCGAGAGTTACTGCTTGCGCAGAACTCTTTATTCTTTTAAATGAATTTTGTGCTCATACAATTGACAAAGCCGTGTAAAAGCCGTAATATTACTAAGGTTGAATATCGATTTGATTAGGATATCATTCTTAGTTTATATATTAGGAGGACAACTATGAGTAAGAAACCTACAGTATTAATGATTCTTGACGGATACGGTCTTAATTCCGAAAGCAAAGGAAATGCCGTGTCACTTGCAAAAACTCCCGTAATGGATATGCTGATGGAGAAATATCCCTGCGTTAACGGAAATGCTTCGGGGCTTTTTGTTGGACTTCCGGACGGACAGATGGGTAATTCGGAAGTAGGACATCTTAATATGGGTGCCGGAAGAATCGTTTATCAGGATCTCACACGTATTACAAAGGAAATTGAGGACGGAGATTTCTTCAATAACAAGGCGCTTTTGGAAGCTGTTGAAAATTGCCGCAAGAATAATTCGGATCTTCATTTATACGGTCTTGTATCTGACGGCGGTGTTCACAGTCATAATACACATATTTACGGTCTTCTTGAACTCGCAAAGAGAAACGGCCTTACGGGAGTATATGTTCACTGCTTCCTTGACGGACGTGATACTCCTCCTAAGTCAGGTAAGGATTTTGTTCAGCAGCTTGAGGATAAGATGAATGAAATCGGTGTAGGTAAGGTTGCATCCGTTCACGGACGTTATTACGCTATGGACAGAGATAACCGCTGGGAGCGTGTTGAAAAAGCATATGCCGCACTTGTATATGGTGAGGGTGACAAGGCAGAAAATGCTACAGCTGCAATTCAGGCTTCATATGATAAGGATGTTACGGACGAATTTGTTATTCCTACCGTTATTGAAGAAAACGGAAAGCCTGTAGCTACAATTAAAGAGAATGATTCTATTATTTTCTTCAATTTCAGACCCGACCGTGCGCGTGAGATTACACGTACCATGTGCTGTGAGGATTTTGACGGTTTTGAGAGAAGAAACGGATTTATTAAGCTTAAGTATGTCTGCTTCACAGAATATGATGTGACAATACCGAATAAAACAATTGCATTCGAAAAAGTTAAGCTGACAAATACATTTGGTGAGTATCTTGCAAAGAAGGGCTTAAAGCAGGCTCGAATCGCTGAGACAGAGAAGTATGCACATGTTACCTTCTTCTTTAATGGCGGAATTGAGGCTCCCAATGATGGTGAGGACAGAGTTCTTGTACCTTCTCCCAAGGTAGCGACCTATGACCTTCAGCCTGAAATGAGTGCGTATCTTGTTGCAGATAAGCTTGTTGAGGCAATAAAATCAGATAAATATGATGTAATTATTATCAACTTTGCGAACCCCGATATGGTGGGACATACCGGAATTCAGGATGCAGCAATTAAGGCTGTTGAGGCTGTCGATGAGTGCGTAGGAAAAGCATATGATGCGCTGCTTGAGGTTGACGGACAGATGTTTATCTGTGCGGATCACGGTAATGCAGAACAGCTTATTGATTATGAAACTGAGGCACCTTTTACCGCGCATACAACAAATCCTGTTCCTTTTATTCTTGTTAACTATAAAGATGGAGTTGGTCTTAAAGAAAACGGAAAGCTTGCAGACATTATTCCTACACTTATAGAGATGATGGGACTTGAGAAGCCTGCTGAAATGACAGGAGAGTCATTACTGGTTTCAAAAAATTAAAATTATTATTGTAAAATAAATTAATATATGGTAAAATATATTTTGGTGTGACTGGATGGTTATTTCAGTTACTAGCATCGTGGTTTAGGAGGTGTGAAATGGAAGCTTTACAGGTAATCTGTACTATAATTTATTTACTGGTATGCATTGGTCTGGTTGTTGCTGTTATGTTCCAGAATTCAAAAGATTCAGGTCTTTCAGCAGCTTTAACAGGTAGTACAAACTCATACTGGAGTCAGAATAAAGGACGTTCAAAAGAAGGTAAACTCAGAAAGATAACGGTTATTCTTGCTGTTATATTCTTCGTTTTAACCGTCGTACTTAACTTCAGCGTAATGCAGTAATAATGAGTTTAAGGCATTCAGTATATATTATTGAATGCCTTTATTTGTTTTAGCGGGATATCCGGTTAAACTAATGAACGGAAGAATCAGATAATATATGGCACAGTTTTCTGAAAGGTGCAGAACGGAGTGAATTATGGATAAATACTTACTGGAAGAGAAAAAGGAAAAAGTATTTTCATTTATATCCGATAAAGGCTATATTCCCATGAAGCTGAAGGATATAGCAGGTGTACTTCAGGTTCCGAAGCCTGAGCGCGATGCATTAAATGAGGTTTTGAATGCTTTACTTTCGGAAGGCAAAATAGTGCTTGATTCTAAGGGCAGATATAAGGCTGCGGGTGCGGATACAAAAGCAGGAACCTATATGGGCACCT
>JAZNKQ010000060.1:0-3828 GCA_045578645.1 Lachnospiraceae bacterium | reverse complement strand
ATATTCTTGGGCAAATCGTGCTTAGTAAAGTAAACATCTCCGGTAAGCTTTTCCTTCTTTGCCTTTGCTATGAAATGTGAACCAATCCAGCCCTTACCGTAATTATCCATCATAATAATGACACCGGTACGCGAGTAATCCAGATTATGCTCGATATATAAATCCTTCGCAATCATTCCTCGCTCATTTACCGCCACGGTATACGAAAGCACCATTCCTTTTTTAAGTACATTCTTACTTCCGCCGTTTTCATACCAGTCACTGAAATAAGCTTCCTTTGTCCAGAACTTTCCGTCCAGGAAGAACTGACGCTTTCCCGATATGGGATTATACTCAGAAACCGTTCCCTGATAGCGGAGAAGCTTTAATTCGGAAAATTTCACGCTCGTAAATGAACGGTCAACCGTATATATGTAAAACTCATTTTCCTTTACCGCCGTAACAATACCCGCGATTTCACCATTATCGGTATCCGCCACAACACTGTCATTTACCTTCGGAAACTTTGTAATATCCGCAATATCCTCGCGTGAAAACGAACAGACATGCTTCCCGCTGTATGAAAGCTTTAAGCCGTCCTCCGCTACCTCAAGCATGCCGGCCTTCTTTTCACCGTTTCTGAATGTGTAAAGAAAGTTGCCTGCCGTCAAAACATCGGTATTCAGAATATGTACCGGATTGCTCTCTATAATAACGTCCTTTGCAGCAATACACCCGAGTCTGTTTTTAATAACTCCGGCAGAATCGGAATCATTGTCACTATTTTCGTTACTTCCCGTGCCAAACGTCTCATCCCTTTCAAGAACAAGATGACAGCTCACTTTATAGTCTGCGACATGATAACGAAGAGAGGTCTTCTCATTTTCACTTATGCAGTCATTCAGTCTGAAATTATATGCATTATCAATTTCGCCGGCATTTTCATTGGTATGAAAATCAGTCAGAACGCCTCTGTATCGTATATCCTTAACCTCATCGGCATTAAGCTCCCTGCTTTCCGGCTCATCTGTTTTTACAATAAGCTTATCCTTATCTGCAAAAATGAGCTCACCAAAAAGCTCCGGCTCATCCGGATTTTCAAATACAACACCCACATTATGATTTACATATAAGTTTATGTGCTCAATAATCCCTTTTGCTAACATGTCATTCCCCTTTCACAAAAGTCGCGGTCTATATTTCCTCACACACCTGAAAAATAAAAAACTTAAGATAATATGATGTATCAGCTGCCCAGAGTATAGGATGGTCCGGTGATTGCGCACGCTGCTCAACCTGACGTAATCTTACATGTACATCCTTTGCCGCTTTGCCTATCGTATCGACAAAAAGCTCCGGCGTCATAAAATGTGAGCACGAACAGGTCGCAAGATAGCCACCATTCTTAACGAGCTTCATACCGCGCATATTTATTTCCTTATAGCCCTTTACGGCATTTTTCACTGAATTTCTTGACTTTGTAAAGGCCGGAGGGTCAAGAATAACCACATCAAATTTCTCCCCCCGTGCTTCAAGCGCCGGAAGATATTCAAAAACATCCTCACACACAAAATTAACCCTGTCGGAAAAGCCGTTAAGCGCTGCATTTTCTCTTGCCTGCTCACAGCCGAGCTCCGATACGTCAACGCCTGTAACAGAGCTTGCTCCTCCGTATGCAGCATTAAGAGCAAACGAGCCTGTATGCGTAAAGCAGTCGAGAACCCTTGCATTGCGACAGAGCTTCTGTATCGCAAGCCGGTTATATTTCTGGTCAAGGAAAAAACCGGTTTTCTGGCCGTCCTCAATATCCACAATATACTTAACACCGTTTTCCGTTATACTGACCCTTGTATCAAAGGGTTCTCCGATAAAGCCCTTATGCCTTATCATACCCTCCTGTTCCCTGACCTTTGCATCACTTCGCTCGTAAACGCCCCGGATAACTATTCCGTCCTTTAAAAGCACTTCCTTAAGAAGCTCTGTGATTTTAAGCTTAAGTCTGTCAATACCGAGTGCAAGTGATTCAACAACAAGCACATCACCGAATTTATCGATAACAATTCCGGGAAGAAAATCTGCCTCACCGAAAATTATACGGCAGCTTCCCGTATCGACACAGCTCTTGCGGTATTCCCATGCAGCCTTAACCCGCTCGGCAAGCAGCTCATCGATATCTAAATTCCGTTTTCTCCGATATAACAGTCTCACACGGATTTTCGAATTCATATTAATAAAGCCGGTTCCGAGGTAATAGCCGTCATGGTCAATAACCTCCACAATCTCGCCGTTATCATTTATATTAAGATATTCGGAGATTTCATTATCATATATCCATAAACCGCCGCTCTTAATTATTCTTCCTTCACCCTTTTTTATCACTACCGCAGCATTATTGCTCATAATTTTGCCCCTTATTCCGCTATTTTCTTATAAATACAAACAGCTTACTGAAAACATAATTCAAAACAGTTACTATAACCGCAACCGGTATCTTTACAAGCCAGTAGCCTATGCCGAGCTGTGTTACAAAAATAAATATGGAAGCTGACTCTACAATAAGCGTAAGAAGACGCGCGGTAAAAAACTTGCTTATCTTCACCGCTTCCTTTTTCGTCCCCTCGTTTCCGCGCAAAAATACCCAGAAATTATTTATAAAATACGCAAAAACAACGGCTATAATCCATGCCGCAACTGTTGTAATGTTTTCTTCAATGCCAAGCAGATTATACAGTAAAAACGATGCTGCGAAATTCACCACCGTCGTAAGAACTCCCGCTATAAGATAAGTTATCATTTCTCTGCTGAGCAGTTTTTTAATAATTCGATTAATCATTTTCGTTTCCTTTATAATCAGATTTTCGTGAATTCTCAAATAAATCATACTATATTTTCATTAAAAAGTAAAATATATATTGTTGCGTTTGAATTTTTAAGCTATAATCATAAATATCAAATCAGTATTGTAATGGGGAGGAGAAAATGAGCTTAATTACTAAGAACTTAATGGAAGATATTGTCGAAAGCAGACTTGACCGTATGCTTGACCAACTTAACTGCTGTACCTGTAATATCTGCAGAACAGACATTCTCTGCTATACACTTAACAGGTTACCACCGAAGTACGTTGCAACAACACAGGGTGAGCTGCTCTCACGTATTGACTCTCTCAGTTCAAGCTTTGATGTTTCAATTATCTCAACCATCACAAGCGCTGCTGAAATTATAAAGAAATATCCCAGACACGATGCTATTATATAAAATAAAATAAACAAGGTGCCATTTTCTATAATTATCAGAAAATGACACCTTCGTTTTTTGTTAGAAATACTTCTTATTTCCCCAAAGATTACTCTTTTTCAAATCAACATATTCATTATACGCACGTTCCAAAATCTGTTTCTCATTTGCAAACTTAAGCATATGATATGCTTCATGAAACTTATAATATCCGGAGTCCATAAAGTATTCTTCTCTCTGTGGCTTGCTGTAATAACTGTCAGACATCATAAGGTACCAATGCACGTCCTTAAGGACGGTATTCTGCGGAGTATTAAAGGTATACTGGCTTTTACCGATATACTTTATTATTGAAGCACTGACTCCGGTCTCTTCACTGACCTCTCTGAGCGCAGTTTCTTTGTATTCTTCTCCTTCTTCTACCGTACCCTTCGGAAGTACCCATCCCTCATACTTATTCTTATAATTCTTGTATAACAATAAGATTTTACCTCTGAAAATAACTACACCACCACAGCTCGTTGCTTCAACCATCGCAATACCTCCTGCTATAGGGGTTTCATCATTCATCTTTGAAATCAGTATACATTATCACAGACATTATTTCAAGGG
>JAZNKQ010000059.1:0-36004 GCA_045578645.1 Lachnospiraceae bacterium | reverse complement strand
CTCTTCATTAAACCTTCAAACCCCGAGGCGTTTCCTTACCTTCTAGCCAAAGTATCTCTTCAGTAACCCTTCAAACGCCGAGGCGTTTGCTTACCTTCTAGCCAAAGTACCTCTTCAGTAAACCTTCAAACGCCGAGGTGTTTGCTTACCTTCTAGCCAAAGTATCTCTTCAGTAAACCTTCAAACGCCTTACCATGCCTTGCCTCATCTCTTGCCATCTCATGAACCGTATCATGAATAGCGTCAAGATTTAACTCCTTCGCTCTCTTAGCCAGATCGAACTTACCTGCTGTTGCGCCGTTCTCTGCTTCTACACGCATCTCGAGGTTCTTCTTTGTCGAATCCGTAACAACCTCACCGAGAAGCTCTGCAAACTTTGCAGCATGCTCTGCCTCTTCCCAAGCAGCCTTTTCCCAGTAGAGACCGATTTCGGGATAGCCTTCTCTGTGGGCAACTCTTGCCATTGCAAGATACATTCCTACCTCTGAACATTCGCCGTTAAAGTTCGCTCTTAAATCGTTGATGATATCCTCACGTACACCCTGAGCCACGCCTACAATGTGCTCTGCTGCCCATGATCTTTCTTCTGCCTGCTCAATAAACTTTGATGCCGGAACTCCACACTGAGGGCACTTCTCCGGTGCTGAATCTCCTTCATGAACATAACCGCAAACTGAACATACATACTTCTTCATAATCATATTCTCCTTTCAAATAATAAATTTAAACTCGTTTTCGAGTAATTGTTTCCTTCGTCTAAATCAATAATAGTAATCATTACTGTTATAATATAACATGTACCTATGCTGCTGTCAAGTACTTTTCATATATTTTTTATTTTTCTTTTGCCTGCTCTTCTTCGACGTAGTTTTTTACTCGTTCTGTTCTAAAACAGCTCCGGCGCAAACGCCTTCGCAATTATTCTTCACCGCAATCCCGGCAGCCCTCACACACACCGTAAAAATAAAGAAAATGTCCTTCAACCCTTCCGCCGAAGGCACTCAGCGCACTACAGTCCACAACCTCCCGGTCGGGCAGCTCCAAATCCGTCACCGTATGACATTTATGACAGAAAAAGTGGTAATGCGGCTTAATGCAGGCATCAAAGTGATCTGCATTATCACCGAGTGTAAGCTTCAATATCTCCCCCCGTTCAGCCAGCATGGATAAATTCCTGTAAACAGTACCGAGACTGATATTCGGAAATTCACTGCGGATATTCGTATATACCATATCTGCAGTCGGATGATCCTTTCTGGTAGCGAGAAAGTTCTTTATCGCCTCTCTTTGTCTGCTGTATTTAATCGTTTTCACACTATCCTCCATTCCGAAGCGCAGCGTAGGAATCCGCGCGAGAAATTCGCGAAGGTGATTTCTCGCATCGCATAATGGCTCATTTGTGACGCTTCGGCACAAATAGCCGTGCGAAAAATCATAACATATGATTTTTCACACTATCCTCCATTTCCATACATATTTAACATCGCAAAACAGTAATTCGTGATAACAATAACGATTACTGTTATCACGAATTATATCTTACTTCTTTATGCATGTCAATATAAATATTCTATATACGCTCCAAATATGCCCGGTACATGCTGTCTGTTCTGCCCTCGCCGGTTATGTAATCCATTTCCCTGCGCAGACGCGGAGATTCCTGTATAATTGCGACCAGCTCCGGATTATATCTTGTTCCGCTGCCTTCAACAAGCTCTGCCAGAACCTCTTCCAGCGTTTTTGCTCTTTTGTAATTTCTTCCGAGATGATCGGTTGCAGCATCTATACAGTCACATATGGTAATCAGATCAATAATAATCCTGTAGGGAGAACCCGTATTATCAAATTCCATCGGATATCCGCCCTTTCCGTCATAAAATTTATGATGGCCTATTGCGACATCATGATACTTCGAAAGAGACCTGTCCTTTTCAAGCATCTCAGCCCCGTATCCCGGATGCTTCCTGATTGCCCGGAACTCGTGGTCGGCAAGCTGCCTTCCCTGCGTATTTGTAATATCCGTTATTCTCGTCTTACCTATATCATGCAGTAATGCGCACTGCCGTACAAAATCCATTGTACTGTTGCGTTCCTTCTCCGGCAGCCCTGCAAACAGCTCCGGACGTTTTCTTACCGCTTCCTTAAAAAGCGCCTCCGCAAGATGCATAACCATTACAGAATGCAGATAGGTCGGAAGCTGACGCTGTACGAGCAGTCTGAACAGCCAGTCCTGCTCCTCCTCGGTACCGTCCAAATACTTAAGCACCTTGAAGCACCAGCTGGTAAGAATCTCATTTGCAAACGGCTCTGAGCGGTCCTTCATCGCAATATACCAGGTTTCATCGGTACGACGCTTCAGCACATGGATAACACGATTCTTTGTCTCCTCCGAGTCGATAAATGCAAGCCAGCTCTCTATCTTCATCGGTGTATTAATAATGAAGTAAAAATCATCATCCGATATCTCGCCCACAAGAGATGTTCTCGCCAGCTTCTTCTCGTAATATTCAAGATATTCCTCAATAATATCATCAAAGCTTTTTTTCTTTTCTATTACCAGTGCATGCAGATACGCACCATAAACCTCACTGTTTACATCGGTTATATCCTCTGCCACTGCAACCGCCTTTTCGTAATACTGCGTAGCCATGGCACAATATGCCTTCTCAACCTCGTAAGACGCCTCGTGTATATGCTCCTCTGCCGAAAGCAGCTCATAGGAAATTCTCTCTACAAGCTCCCGCATATCCGAGTTATTACCATCAATTCTTTGAACCTCCTCGCTGTTCCAGAATTCAATCATTTCGTTATAGTAATTGAAGGCATCATCTATTTCAACGGCCATATTATTCAGACCGACAACAACAATATTATAGTATGCGGTAAATACTCTGCGCCTTATGTTCTCATTACTAAGCTGCGCATAATATTTACGCATGTCTATAACCTTATACATGTATTCCAGCGACATACTGTCATAATGACCGCTTCTTCTGTTGCGGATTTCATTTTCCTCATAATATACCACTCCGTACAGAAACATTAGATTCTGTATATCCTGTTTTTCTTCATAGTACGAAATCAGTCTATAGGTAATAGGAAGCAGAAAGAAGCAGTCATCATATCCGTCAAGATACATGCTGCTTAACTCATCATAAAGAACCTCTGCGCTTTTGCCATCAAGCTGACCGGCAAGAAAATGCTCCATTTCTTCAATAATCTCCTGATTACGTTGAAACATTTCATTAACCTCTTTTGCACGCTGCTGAAGACACGCAATCCATTCATCACGCTCCAGATTTTCAAGAAGCTTATCATTTAATTCTGTCTGCCTGTCCATATTTGCTTTATACTCATTAATTAGGCCTTTTATTCTTTGCATAATCCTCTCTCCTGCGTATAAATATACCGACTTCGCTATTTGACATATATTATTTATTTTACCATAAATTCGAATATTTACAAGACTTTCGGTTTCATAATTAATATTTTTATTAAAAATACAAAAGATTTTATTAACAAATTATTATATTCTCTTGAAATACATGTACAAAATATGATAAAATCTGTTTGTGTCAACTAAATATACATAGGAGGATTGTTATGGGTATTGCATCTTTGGTTCTCGGTATTGTTTCATTACTGATTACTATTTTCACAGCAGGTGCTTTTGGATATATCGGCGCCATTCTTGCCATCGTTGGTATTGTTCTTGGTGCTATCGGAAGAAAGCAGCCTAATCAGAGAGGTCTTGCTACCGGAGGTCTTGTTTGTTCAATCGTCGGCTTATGCTTAGGCGTTATCATTTACATCGCATGCGTTGCAGTAGCTGAAGGCGTAGCAAACCGCTTCGGTCTTTCATTATTCTAAATCGAGATTGTTTCAATCAGCCTCCGTACTGCGGTCCGGAGGCTTTTTTTCATTATTAAGTTATTGCGAGGTCCTTATGCAGCTATATCTCAATCTTTTCGGCCTTTGGCTTCCTTCCTACGGGCTTATGATTACTATAGGTGTTCTTTTGGCAAATGCGATTGCCTTTGCAATAATCAAACGCTCGGGAGACAGTATCGAAGATTTTATCATACTTGAAGCTTATACGATTTGGGGCGGTCTTATAGGCGCAAAGCTTCTGTACATTGCACTGATTTTTGATACAATTGACTGGTCCTCTTTTTCCCTCAAAACTCTAAGTGAGCTTCTGCAGGGCGGATTTGTATTCTACGGCGGTCTCATTGGCGCCGTGCTTATGTTTCTCCTTGCCGGAAAGCTGCACAAAATCAATTCGCGGCTCTATATACAGCGGCTTATTTTTGTAATCCCGTTAATGCACGGCTTCGGCCGTATAGGGTGCTTTCTGGCAGGCTGCTGCTACGGGAAGGAATATAGCGGTTTTCTCTCTGTAGTCTATCCCGAGGGCAGTCTTGCACCGTCAGGAACACCCCGTTTCCCGGTACAGGCCGTTGAGGCGGCACTGCTCCTTATTCTTGCAGTAATCCTGTTCTTTATCTCAAAGAAAGACAGCCGGCACGGTATTTGTGTATATCTGCTCTCATACAGCGTAATCCGCTTTTTCCTTGAGTTCATGCGCGATGATTTCAGAGGCTCCCTTCTCGGACTCTCAACCTCTCAGTTTATCAGCATTCTGCTCCTACTCGGCACTCTTCTGTGGTGCATATTTATCCGTACAAATCAAAAGAGCCGCCGCACCTAGTGCGTCAGCTCTTTATTCTTATTCTTCATTTTTCTTACTAATGCAATAATACCGAGTACCATGAAATCATACATCAGATAAAACAGCCCGTATAATATGGGCTCAGCCATCAGCCAAACTGCACCTTCCTCTGACCAGCCGACATTCATGGCAATGATATTAATCGTATTATATGTATATGCGATTGCGATTGACAGACCAATGTTATACAGAATATTCAGGAAAAAATTTCTCAGCTTCCTGTCTCCGAACACCATATAAGGTGCATAATCGTTGCGGTCCGTCCTCATGAAACGGAATATTCCGTTCACCATTATGTCCGTAACCATTCCAAGCACTATACCAAGTACCAGTACAAGATCAAGCTGGCTTACGGTATTAAGTGAAGCAATACCGAGCCCTATAAAATAATACACTGCTCCGGCAAACCACATTTTCAGCACTATTGCCTTAATCGGCGCAGGTATCATAGCCAGTCGGTCAATTCTGTAAGGATTAGGCTGTTGTTCTTTTTTCATATATTTCCTCAAATTCGTTATCTTTAACCGTTGTATTTATCTTCTGAAGAAGCTTCTTGTAAATCGGTCTTGTAACAACAAAAACAATTGAAAGGCCAAGACAAATCATATGGCTGCGTAAATCTACCACTGCCTGTGCAAGCTCAATTCTATCGCTTCCCTCTGCAATCTTTGCGGTAATTGATCCGTAGCAAAGGTAATCAAAAGTAAACAATGCTACCAGCTGTACAACCGCGAGAATTACCATTACAGGCTTAACACGCTTTCTGTCAAACGCACCTAGGTAGGTGAAAATCGACAGAATCGAGAAAAGGGTTGTCAGAAAAACAAGTATTGCCACCCATGAATCAGACGAGTAAATTGCCGCATATGAATAGTTTGACAGCTCAAAAGTGTAAACCACACAGCTCAAGCAAATCAGCAGCAACGGAATTATCTGAGGTTTTCTCTTTAATTGAACTATCCTCTTACGAAAGAACTCTTTTATCTTTGCCAGCATACTAGTCTCCATTCTTGATTACTTTTGTTGTATCCTTATCGAATATATGTATTTTGTCCGACTTAAAGCTTATCGTTAACTTATCATCAGCTTTATATTCGCACCATTCCTTAAACTTGCATACAAGCTTCTTTTTGTTTACTACTCCGTGAACCAGAGTATTCTGTCCGAGGTTCTCGTTAACACTGACCTTAAAATTAATGTTACCGCCTTCAACAATGTCCTCCGGTCTTATACCGAGAACAACCGTCTTGCCCTCATATGAGGCAAGCGCCTTCTTTAAATGCTCCGGTATCGGAATTGTTATGTCCTGACTGGCAAGCATTCCGTTTCCGACCTGCATGTCGATGAAGTTCATCGGAGGCAGTCCTATGAAGCTTGCAACAAAGAGATTGGCCGGATTATCATAAAGCTCAATCGGAGTTCCGACCTGCTGAATATATCCGTCACTCATACATACGATTCTGTCTGCCTATGTAAGCGCCTCTGTCTGATCATGAGTAACATATATCATCGTTGACTCAAGTCTGTCATGAAGAAGCATAAGCTCGCGTCTCATTGAGCTTCTAAGCTTTGCATCGAGGTTTGACAGCGGCTCATCAAAAAGAAAGACCTTGGGATTACGAACTATCGCACGTCCAACCGCAACTCGCTGTCTCTGTCCGCCCGAAAGCTGTCTGGGCTTTTTGTTGAGCTGGTCGGTAAGACCGAGTATTGATGCCGCCTGCATAACCTTTTCATGTATTACATTTCTGTTTTCATGTCTTAACACCAGACTGAATGCCATGTTTTCATAAACAGTCATGTGGGCATAAAGAGCGTAGTTCTGGAAAACCATTGCAATATCACGATCCTTGGGAGCAACATTCGTTACATCCTTATCGTCGATATAAAGCTTTCCCGAGCTGATTTCCTCAAGCCCTGCAACCATTCGGAGTGTTGTGGATTTTCCGCATCCTGACGGTCCGACAAGAACTATAAACTCTCCGTCACTGATATCAAGATTAAAATCAAACACTGCCTGAACACCGTTTGGATATACCTTATTCAAACCCTGCAGTTTTAAATTTGCCATTTCTTCCTCATTTCTGCGCAAGCCTTACGCTAATAAGTCTATTTTATCGCCTTTATATGTCTGAGCAATAAGGTGGATTTCATAATGCTGACAACTGCCGTTATAAAGAAGCAGGCTGCCGATAAGAATAAAAACAGCTTAATCTGACCGTATACCGCTTCATCATAGAATCCGTTCTCAAACATTATCCTGGGGAACCAGCCGATTCTGCAAAGCTGCAACGTACCTATAATAACTGCGGCTATATTCCAATTACGGCGATAGGTTTTCAGCTCCTCAGCCATATAGAACACCATCAGAAGGAATATAATATTGTATAAAATATCAAGACCTATATACGCATACTGCAATCCCTCAGAACCTGTCATTGTCTGCAGATAGCAGCTTGAATGAAGGATGATAAAGTGTACAATATTGAAAACCATACCCAGCATGCACAGCCAGAAGGACATTGAATCCTTTTTATACCGCATTCTGTCAACATTAATCTTCATAATAATCCCCCATATATTAATAAAGCAATCAGCTTATTTCTTTCAAATTCATTCCGCAGGCTTTAACAGCCTTGCTTTCTCTAACCATACTAATGGTTTTCCAAACCAGATTAAGAATATTAAGCACTGCAACGGCTATACCGATTAAGGCAATTACCGATGCCGCATCAAACCAGAAGGTTGATTCATCGTAAGCGAGACCCTCAAAGACCTCAACCCACATTTTCCAGGTTGTAAAATCAACCGTAGTTAAAAACTGTTCCTTAAATGCCGCTGCATTTGAGCTGACATACTGTGCAACGTAGATTGCAAATCCGGAGTATGCAACCGCCGTAACATAATTTGATATGTAATACTTTCTTCTTGAATGGTTCAAGGTAATATACTGGGCGCATGCCAAAAGAATAAGCACAATTGCCAGCTTTAATTCAAGGTGATTGAAGCCCTGTACATTATAATATATTTCACTTCCGGGTACATACCATACATTAGACGGATCAATGAAATAATATAAGGTATACAGATTAGTACAAAAACCGAGGCCCAACACAAAGAATAAGGCTGCTGCGAGAATGTTCAGCATAGATATTATTTTTTGATATTTCATCTGTAATGACATACTTACCCTCATTTCATGTATCTGTATTTTTGTATCCGGGGAGGGAATCCCTCCCCGAATACGGTAACATACTAAAATACTGTTTAATAGTTACAAATTACTCAGCTGCAGATGTGTTCTTATTGTTAATAGCAGTTTCAAAGCCGTACTTGATAGCATCGATGAAGATGTTATACTGACCCTTTGTCTTTGAGAAGTAATCTGTAAGGTTGATACAGGTCTCATTAAGAACTGCGTTCTCACTTGTTGTGGTAGCAAATGTTGTAGGAATAATCTTGTAGAAAGGAGTCTTAGCGTCAGCTGTATTAACAACAACGTGCTCGATTACTCCGTGAAGGAGTGCGTTATTAATTCTTACAAGACCTAACTTTCCGTTTTCAGCTGTACACTGATACTCCATACCCTGCTGCTTAACGTATCCGATCGGGAATGTAGCGCCGAGGTACTGACGATAGTAGTTGGTGTAGTTACCTGATGCAAGTTCCTTAAGCTCTGTAAGAGCTGCCTCTGAAAGCTTCGGTACCTGCTGTCCCTGATAATCGATTGTAACGATATTGCCTGATGCATCATGCTCAACCCAATCATAAGGACCGTAGCTCATAAGAGTATTACCCTCTGTTGAGTACATATAATCTACAAGTGCAAGAGCCTTAGCAAGCTTATCGGGATTCTGAGCACACTCTGATGTGATTACCCAACCCTCAGTCTTAACTGATCTCCATGACTCTGTAAATCTTGTGTATGTACCTGTGATTTCACCCTTGTCGTTTGTGCTGGTGAACCAGTAAGCAACAGGGTTGATGAGTGACTCAAGATCGAAGCCTTCAACTGATACTGTGTCGTTGTAAGCTGTCTGTGTCTGAACATAATCGTAAAGAGCAAATCCAAGGTTGCTGTTGTACATGGTATCATATACCTTTGTACCTGATGCACCGCCGGCACCTTCCTTATCGAAATCAGCAAGGATTAAGCCGTCTGCATACATCTGATTGAACTTCTCGATTGCGTAGTACATTTCAGGCTGCTGACGTGCGTCACAAAGATTTCCGGCTGCATCAAAGTATAACCAATCCTTCTCTGCATCGGCACCACGTACACCAAAGAGGTTACATGCCATTGTAAAGAGGTCTGCATTTCTCTGAAGAGTTGCTTCACGTCCGAAGATACCGTATACAACGTCTCCACCTGTTAAGTACTTGGGATTTGCGATAACGCAACGAAGAAGAGCTACAAACTCATCTGCATCCCATGCAGCATTCTGTCCGCAGAACAGGTCAGAACGTGTTGTTCCGTAGTAAGGAGTTCCGTCTGCGTTTACATATGTTGTATCAATGTAATCACGTAATGCCTTAACAAATGTAGCACCATTCTTGGTAGCAAGCTCTGAAAGGATTAATGTGATGTTCTTTTCATATGACTTGGTAACAGTCTCAACGCCTGAACCGTCAGCCTTAACTACGTTAACCTCGATAGCGTTGGTATCTGTTGTTGACTCGGGCATATAGTGTGTATATGTCATTGAGCCTGTGTAAGCTGCTGTATCATAATCAGCTTCTACATAATCTCCGTCAAGAAGAGCCTTGATCCAGTCAATACGTGCAAGGAAGGTCTTCTCAATGTCGTTGTATCCGTCAAAGTAAGGAGCATAGTAAACATGTCCGTCACCTGCGGTGATAGTTGTCTTAACAACTTCGTTCTCATCAAGGAAAGCCTTAAGATTAGGCATATAATCAAAATACTTGTCTAACTGGATGAAAGAACCAACCTGACCATCTTCGTTAGCATTTACGGCACTTGCACAGAGAACATCGATGCCTGCAAAGTTATCACTCTTAACAAGCTTGTAGTTGTTGTTAACTGAACTCTCTGTAGTGGTTACATCGTTAATTGTAAATCCGATGTCTTCCTGAAGCTGCTTCCAGGTAGGAAGTAAGTCACCCTTTTCATATGTAACACCGTCTGCTGCTGCATAAGCGGTATCAAGGGTATATGACATTCTAAGCTTGTTGTAAAGAACAGAAAGATTAAGCGTAACACCTGATGCGTTCTTGTCACCAACGGTTGCAACGGGAACATCAATACCTGCTGCGTAGATACCTGTTGTCATCTTCTCATATGCATTGTTGAGAATTGTAAGGTAAATCTTACCGCCAAATGTACCCTGTACTGTATCTAAGAGACTCTCTGCTCCTGCAGATACGTTCTTATCTTCAATTGCAGTGTCAATAACTACTACGGGAGCAGCTGTAGGCTCTGTTGAAGATGAGGGGGTATTATTAGTACTTGTTGAATCGGTGCTTGAGCTGGCTGCTGTTGTAGGTGTGGGATCAGTAGTCTTATTCTCTGATGAACTTCCGCATGCGGTAAGTGAGCCGAGAACGAGGCAAACTGTCAAAGCCAGAACTACAAGATTCTTAATGGTCTTTTTCATATTCTCCTCCAAATAAATATAATTTATTACAAGCCTTCGAACGTAGACGCGAAGACAGGTAACCATGTGAAATGTGCGTTATTCCTTAACGCCTCCGACATTAACACCCTTCGCAAAATACTTCTGGATATAAGGGTAAATAATAAGAATCGGGATGATTGCGCATACAATCATTGAGTAAATTACCGAATCCGATGAGAAATCGGTAAACGGCTGGGTTTCGGTTGTGTTGAACTGCTCCAGCTGATAACGGATATAAACCTGAAGAGGCCATTCCGAGCTGTTTCCAATCATCTTTCTTGCCCAGAAATATCCGTTCCATCTTGATATACCGAAGAACAATGCAACCGTTGCGATTGCCGACTTTGACATGGGAACGTATACCTTTGAAAGTATCTGGAACTCTGTTGCACCGTCAACCGTCGCCGCCTCTTCAATCTCTGCCGGAACACCCTCAAAGGAGTTACGAAGCAGAATAACATTGAATGCGTTCATACCCATGGCAATAACAATCAGCCACTTATCATCCGATATTCCCAGAGTATTCTGGAAAATATCCTGTGTTGCTTTGTAATTCAGCCAGGTCGGAATCAGACCTGCGGAAAACCACATTGTAAATACAAGGAAGAAGTTAAAGCCTCTGCGGAATAAAAGGCGCTTCTTTGAAAGTGCATATGCTCCGAGGATTGCTATAAGCAGTGCCCATATCGTGCCGTAGAAGGTAATGAAAAGGGTGTTTGCGTAGCAGGTCCAGAACTCCTTCTGCTTTAATACATAAACAAACGCATCAAACTGCAAATCCACCGGGAACAGAATTACCTTTCCCTCTCTGAGTGCATCAATTCCGCTCACCGATGCCGAGATTGCATAGACAAACGGATACAGACAGAAGATGGCGAATACCGTAAGCAGTACATATGCTAATATTTTAAAAATGAACTCTGATAATTCTAATCTTTTCACTGTGTCTCGCTCCCTGCCTTAATCTTAGTAAAGTGATGTATCTGATGCACGCTTACTGATAAGGTTTGCACCGATAACCAGCAGCATGGCAATAACCGCACTCAACATTTCCGCAGCACTTGCCTGACCCTGCAGAACACTGCCGCCCGCCTCAAGACCACCGAGTCTTGCCGCATAGGTTGATACAACATCAGCTGTTTCGTATGTATATGTGTTGTACATAAGAAGTACCTTTTCGTAACCGATTGAAAGCAGATCTCCGATTCTCAGAATCAGCATAATGGTAATGGTTGAAAGAATGCCCGGAAGTACTACATGACGTATCTGAGCCATCTTATTGGCACCATCCATCTGCGCTGCTTCATAGCTCGTGGGAGAAATTCCTATTATGGCCGCAAAGTAAACAATGGAGCCGTAGCCGGCACCCTCCCATATGCCGGAAACAATATACACTGCCCTGAAATATTCAGGAGCATACATAATACCTGCCGTTGCCGCTTCCTCACTTACCAGTCCGAGGTTTACAAGAACCGATGAAAGAATTCCGTATGAGGAAACATCACTTCCGACCTTCAGAAGAAGGGCGATAAGCGAGGTCATAACAACCGTTGAAACAAACTTAGGAAGATAGGTTAAAACCTGAAGTACGCTTCGGTATATGTTTGACTTAATTTCATTGAAGAATAATGCGAGGATAATCGGAATCGGGAATCCGTAAAGCAGTCCGTAGAAGCTCAGCATAAATGTGTTACGGAATGCTCTCCAGAACTTAGCCGCATTATCACCGAACATCATAACCTTGAACCACTGGAAGCCTACAAAGTCCTGTTCGGCAACCGAAATAACCGATACACCTTCCTTTGTTCCTGCCTTAAAAGCAACCAGAAGCTCATACATCGGCAGATAACGCCAGCATACGAATATGAACACCAGCGGGAAAAGCATCACGTACAGACGCCAGTCCTTAATCAGCCTTTTCAGATTATGTTTCCAGTAATGCTTCTCGAATTCGTCCCTTTCCAGAGTCATCTTATCCGGAATCAGTCCCTTAGTCTTCTTCTCTTTCATACTCTTCTCCGATCCAGTCTTGCTTTTTTTGTTGCGCCGCTCTCTCGGCTGCCTGCCTGATAAGATACGCTCTCTGATCCTCAAACAAGCCGTTCTGCCTTCCGGCAATGATAATAATCAGTATGCCTATTGCAGCATTCAGTGCATCACCCGATAAAAATGCAGGAAGATTTTTAATGAAGCTTCCTTCGAAAATGAGCGACATTGCCGTTCTTCCGAGGGACATGCAGAGGTATCCGGTTATTGCAAACAGAACCTTGAGCAGTGCCGACTCCGAAATCTTCTTTTTATCAAAGGCTTTGTACCAGAATAAATTCAACATCATAAAGCAGTTGCCCACTCCGTATACAAGATAGCTTGCGAATGAAGCATCTCCGTTTCCGATGCAGAAAGCAATTCCGCCTCCTGCTGCTATAAGCACCGCCCATGCGTTCCACCTCTGCATAACCAGCAAAGTTATCGGAAAAACAACCGATATGCAGAAATTCTGGTCTGAAAAAAATCTGTTAAATATGTAAATGTTTAATATCTCTAAAGCGCATGTCAGCAGGAAAAAGATTGAAATGTCTATTCCCCTGTACTGCTCTATCGATATGGATCTGTTTTCTTCGTCCATTTTAATCCCCATTTCCGAGCAACCTGTCGCGAGGAATATCGCAACTCACTAATTCCGGTATATTCTCTCTTCACTCTCGGCATCAAACAGATAAATTGCTTTATCGGGAACAAAGAAGCTGCACATCTGCTTTTTTGCCGGCGTATCATGAGGATCTATTTTGATTATCATGTCTACATCATCAATCGAGCAGTAAACATTGGTGTTATCACCAAGAAGCTCCGTAAGATTAACCATCGCATTGATAATAACTCCGTCGCTTCGCTTCTCATCTCCCTTACAGAGAGAAATTGCTTCCGGTCTGAATGCAAATACCACGCGCCTGCCTTCATAGCTCTTAAGAACATCAAAGCCTGCGGTAATATCAATCTCAAATCCGGTACCCTCAACCTTAAGTACGGAATTCTGAACAGTGCAGTTAAGGAAATTCATCGGAGGCTCTCCGATAAATCCGGCAACGAACATGTTACAGGGATTAAAATACAGCTCACGAGGAGTTCCGACCTGCTGTACATAACCGTCACGCATAACCACGATACGATCCGCCATAGTCATGGCCTCTGTCTGGTCATGTGTTACATAAATGGTTGTGGCACCGACACGTCTATGAATACCTATAATCTCAGACCTCATTGTAACTCGCTGCTTTGCATCAAGGTTTGACAGCGGCTCATCCATAAGGAAAATATCAACACGCCTGATAATTGCACGTCCTACCGCAACTCTCTGTCTCTGTCCGCCCGAAAGCTCTCTCGGCATGCGGTCAAGATAATCCGTAAGACCAAGAATCTTTGCGGTTGCGTTAACTCTCGCCTCAATAAGCTCCTCGTCGTAGCCCTTAAGCGTAAGTCCGAAGGCCATGTTCTCATAAACAGTCATGTTGGGATAAAGAGCATATGACTGGAACACCATCGTAACGCCTCTCTGGCGGGGTGTCATTTCGTTTGCCCTCTTACCCTCAATAAGGAAGTCTCCGTCCGAGATATCCTCAAGTCCGGCAATCATACGAAGGGTTGTAGACTTACCGCATCCTGATGGTCCAACAAACACAATGAACTCACCGTGCTTAATATCAAGATTAAAATCATGTACTGCATGAAATCCGTTCGGATAGATTTTATTAACGTTCTTCAAACTTAAATTAGCCATCTGTCAGTCGTTTCCTTTTTTGAAGTCTGTCTTTACATTTTGCATCATTGAGCGCTATAGTGAAAGCGCTTACATTTAATATATATCATTTTGTTCATTTCGTCAAGATTTTGTCGCATTTATATTTGCATTTTATAATTACTCGACAAATATTATCCCGCGGACAGTGGTAAAAATCGTATATTTTGAATAAAAAAGCGCTTACTTTACCACACAATATATTTTCCATTGTTACAAAATGTTTTCAGGCGCTTTAAATGCTCCTTCACAGAAATTTCAGGCACAAAAAAAGCAGTCCGGAACATCAATTGACATTCCGAACCGCTTCACTTTATTCGCAGGTTTGAACCTTTATCATATTTGTAGTTCCCGACATTCCGATCGGAACACCGGATGTAATAACAACGAGATCTCCCGTGCTTAAAATGCCTTCCTTTATTGAAGCATCAACAGCATGATCGAAAAGCTCAAGCACATCCTCTTTTTCCTCAATAAGCACCGGAACAACTCCCCAGGAGAGCTCAAGCTGGCGGCACACCTTTTCCGAGGTTGTGCACCCGATAATGCTGCATTCCGGCCTGTAGCGGGAAATCATCCTTGCGGACCTTCCCGATTTTGTAACCGTTACAATTGCTCTTGCATTCAAATCGTATGCCGTTGTACACGTTGCATGACAGATAGCATCCGTAATATCGGGATTATCCTCACGCTCAAAATGGAAAAAGCGCTTCTTATAATCAATATCACGTTCTATTCTGTTTGCAATACGAATCATTGTTTTCAGCGATTCCACGGGATATTTTCCGGATGCCGTTTCACCCGAAAGCATAATGGCACTGGTTCCGTCATAAATCGCATTGGCAACATCCGCCGCCTCCGCTCTTGTAGGCCTCGGCTTTTCCATCATCGAATCAAGCATCTGTGTAGCCGTTATTACCTGCTTGCCGGCCTCATATACACGCTTAATTATCATCTTCTGAATAACCGGAACCTCCTCCTCGGGAAGCTCAACACCCATATCACCGCGGGCAATCATAATCGCATCAGCCTCGTTAATAATCTCATCGATATTATCAACGCCTTCACGGTTTTCAACCTTCGCGATAATCTTTATCTCACTTCCGCCGTTAGCATCAAGCAGATTTCGTATCAGACTTATATCCTTTGCATTACGCACAAAGGAGGCTGCTATATAGTCCACATCCTGACTGATTCCAAAGAGAATATCCGCGCGGTCCTTTTCGCTCATATAGGGCATATTAACGTGAACATTGGGTATGTTAATGCCCTTATGGTTAGATACCTTTCCGTCGTTAAGCACACGGCAGAAAATCTTCTTATCCTTTACCGCCTCTACCGTCATTTCAATCAATCCGTCATCAATAAGAATATGGGTGCCCTTTCTGACATCACGATAGAGCTCGGGATAGGTAATCGATGTTATCGTTTCGTCTCCCTCTATTTCCTCTCCCGTAAGAATGAATTCCTGTCCGGCTGTAAGGAAAACCTTTCCCTCTTTAAAATCACCGGTTCTGATTTCAGGTCCTTTTGTATCAAGAAGAAGTGCAACCCTTTTCCCCTGCTCCGCTGCCATTCTCTTAACCCGGCTCATTCTGTTTCCCTGTTCCTCGTGAGAACCGTGTGAGAAATTGAATCTCGCAACATTCATTCCTTCTTCGATAAGACTTCTGAGCACATCATCATTCTCAGTTGCCGGACCCATGGTACAAATAATTTTGGTTTTACGCATTACTTTCATTTCCTTCCGCTGCATAATCAGCTTTATTCTTTTTACCTGTTAATTTATTCAGCAAAAGTATAACACAAATAAATACAAGAGTAACAATAAAAATACCGCACATTCCTATTAACATTATGGGCAAAGTGTCCAAAAATAAATCTATATTCATAACAATACACTCTCCTTTATCTGATTAAGTTAAGTATCATACCACCGGCAATTACCGAAGCAATCTGTCCCGAAACATTGGCACCAATTGAATGCATAAGCAGGAAATTCTGAGGATCCTCTTCAAGTCCCATTTTATGCACAACTCTTGCCGACATGGGGAATGCCGATATACCTGCCGCACCAATCATCGGATTAACCTTCTTCTTTGCAAATATGTTGATTACCTTTGCAAATAAAACTCCGCCGACAGTATCAAAAATAAATGCAAACAAGCCGAGACCCATTATCAGAAGAGTATCTGCATTCAGGAAGTTTTCAGCCTGCATTCTGGATGCAATAGTGATTCCGAGAAAGAGAGTAACCAGATTTGCCAGTGCATTCTGTGCAGTCTCGGAAAGCGAATTAAGAACACCGCATTCGCGAATAAGGTTTCCGAACATAAGGAATCCGATAAGTGCAACTGCCTTAGGTGCAGCAATTCCCGTAATCATGGTAACAAGGATGGGGAACAGAATCTTTGTTGTCTTTGAAACACGATTCTCCTTATACTCCATACGGATAAGGCGTTCCTTCTTTGTCGTCATCAGTCTGATAACAGGAGGCTGAATAATCGGCACAAGTGCCATGTATGAATAAGCCGCCACAACGATTGCTCCGATATAGTTTGACTGCAGATGGTTTGCCATAAAAATGGACGTAGGACCGTCAGCTGCTCCGATTATCGCAATTGATGCCGCATCCTTAAGCTCGAAGCCAACCAGCGAAGCCAGACTGAGTGTAATGAATATACCAAACTGTGCTGCAGCGCCAAAAAGCATCAGCTTCGGATTGGAAAGTAAAGGACCGAAATCTATCATCGCTCCTATACCGATAAATAACAGCAACGGAAACAGCTCGTTTGCAATTCCCGCGTCAAACAGCACGTCCAGCGGACCAACCTCTCCTCCCTGGGTTATGGCTCCCGAAAGGGGAAGATTTACCAGGATTGCTCCGAAACCAATCGGTAACAAAAGAGAAGGCTCCATTTTCTTCTTAATGGCAAGATAAATCAATACGCCTCCGATTACCCACATAATACCCTGTTGCAAAGTAATGTTAAAAATATTCTCGTATATTGCCTCCATTTTCTCCTCCTATATATTATTCAGCCTAAAGAACCGATTTTACCTTATTTGATATACGTATTATTCGTCAGCTTTTCAATATCTTCCGGAAAATCTTATCGCATTCTTAACAAACAGTCCATCTTAACGACAATTTTACAGCGCAAATTATCGGCAGGGGTTACATATGATTCAAAAAATGCTATACTATTATTTGATTATGCGCATCTCTGCGCTGTTTATTACAAAAGTCCCACCCGGAGAAAAAAAATCAATGACCCAAAAAATAAAGTCTACAAAAAATAAACTTTTTTCATTTTCATCAAGAGAGTTTTTCATTGCCTGCCTGATATACGCTGTCAGTCTGGCAATGTCATTGTTTATTCAGAGTATAGAGCAAAGTGATACCTATGTTTCCATGCTGTTTATACTTTCAGTATTCCTTATTTCCAGATTTACCACAGGATATCTGTACGGAATCATTTTCTCACTTCTGACCGTCCTTACCGTAAATTTTGCCTTTACCTATCCGTATTTTAAATTCAATTTCACGGTAACGGGTTATCCTGTAACCATGCTCTGTATGCTGGCAGTCGCAATTACGACAAGCACCCTGAGCTCAACAATAAAAAGGCAGACCGATTTGCAGATAGAAGCCGAGCGCGAAAAAACACGTGCAAATCTGCTCCGTGCCATTTCACATGATTTACGTACTCCCATTACCTCAATTATCGGTGCGAGCAGCACAATCCTCGAGAATGACGACCTTATTACCCCTGAGGACAGAATCAAGCTTATTCATGATATAAACGAGGACTCACGCTGGCTTATCCGCATGGTTGAAAATCTTCTTTCCATTACGCGAATCGACGAAGGCCGAGAAGCCAGAATTGTCAAAATCCCGGAGGCTGCCGAGGAGGTTGTTGCAGAAGCCGTCAGAAAATTTAAAAAACAGTTCCCCGGACGCTCCGTAACCGTTTCCGTCCCCGACGAATTTCTGATGGTTCCGATGGACTCAACCCTTATCTTTCAGGTACTCACAAATTTATTGGAAAATGCAGTATATCATGCAGGCCCTGATGCAAGTATAGGTGTTTCGCTCTACCGCATCAATAATATGGCCTGCTTTGAGGTAAGCGATGACGGCTGCGGCATAGACGAAAAAAAGCTTCCCAATATTCTCGAAGGCTACTATACCTCCGACTATGAAAACACCTCGGACGGTAAGAAGAACATGGGCATAGGGCTTTCCGTATGCAACACCATTGTAAAAGCGCACCTCGGTCTCATGACTGCCGAAAACAAGCCCGAGGGAGGAGCGAAATTTACATTTATGCTGCCTATCGGCTCCAAGGAGGAAAACAAATGAGTCATAAATATACCATTCTCATAGTTGATGATGAAAAAAACATCGCCGGCTTTATCACAACATCACTTACCGCAAACGGCTTCAATACCCTTCAGGCACACTGTGCCCGCGAAGCCGTTTCAATGATTTCGTCCCACTGTCCCGATATTATTCTTCTGGATCTCGGTCTTCCCGATGCAGACGGGCTTACGGTAATCGAACAGGTTCGCAAATGGTCTGCCGTACCCATTATTGTCGTTTCCGCAAGGACACAGGAGAATGACAAAATCCGGGCACTTGATCTCGGTGCCGACGACTATATTACCAAGCCCTTCGGAACCGGAGAGCTGCTGGCGCGCATACGTACCGCAATAAAGCACGCAAACCATCCGATTGGAAACAACAACGGTATTGAAAGCGGAAGCTACACCTGCGGAGACCTGCTGATTGATTACAATTTACGCCGGGTATTTATCGAAGGCAAGGATACCCACCTTACGCTCAATGAATATAAAATTGTATCCTTGCTGGCCAAATATGCCGGAAAGGTTCTTACCTATGATTTCATATATAAGAACATATGGGGTCCGAACGGAACAAAGGATAATCAGATTCTTCGCGTAAATATGGCAAATATACGCAGAAAAATAGAAAAGAACCCCGGTGAACCGCAATATATATTCACCGAAACGGGAGTCGGCTACAGAATGGAAGACCCGGGCAAATAGAGCCCGGGCCTTTATTATATATTTAGTTTGTGCAGGAAACAATCAGACTTATATCTCCCTGTACGCTAAACTCACCGTATCCGTACGGAAGAATAAAGTGTGTGCCCTTCTTAACAGCATGTCCGTCAATGCTTCCCTCTCCTTCTATTACCGAACAGAGAAGATATTTTTTATCCTGAAGGAAAGCTGCCCTTCCGTTAACATCAAGCTTCCACACCGAATAGTAATCGCAGGTAATAAGATTATTATTTCCTACATTTCCCTCGGAGCTGATTTCGGTAAATTTCTTTCCCCTTTCAGCGGCTGCCGCCTCGGTATGCGGCACGGTAATAACATCAATACTCTGCTGAATATGAAGCTGTCTCGGCTTTCCGTCAGACAATCTGCCGTAATCATAAACCCTGTAGGTAATATCACTGTTCTGCTGCGTCTCAAGAATCATCGTTCCGCCCTTTATCGCATGTACCGTTCCGGGATAAATCTGAAGGAAGTCTCCCTTCTTTATCGGAATCTCGCGAATAAGCTCATCCCAGCGATTACCGTGAATCATATCCTCAAGCTCCTGCTTCGTCTTTGCATTATGCCCGATAATTATCCCGGCATTCTCATCACAGTCAAGGATATACCAGCATTCCGTTTTTCCGAGTGAACCGTTCTCGTGCTCCATGGCATATTTGTCATCAGGATGCACCTGAACACTCAGATTCTGCCTTGCATCTATTATCTTGGTAAGCAGAGGGAAACGGTCTCCCGAAGCATTCCCGAAAAGCTCGCGCTCATTTTCCCAGAGCCATGAAAGTGTTTTTCCCTCAAAGCTTCCCTCCGCAACGGTACAATCACCGTTCTTATGGGCGCTTATTGCCCAGCACTCTCCTGTATCGTCACCGGGAATATCGTATCCGAATTCCGTTCTCATACGGTTTCCGCCCCAAATCATCTGCTTAAAAACCGGCTGTAAAAATAATATTTCCTTACTCATGTCAGGCAACTACCTCTCATCCTTAAGATTCGCACCGTTAGTCTCAATAACCTTCTTATACCAGTAGCCCGAATCCTTGATTATTCTTTCCTGGGTTCTGAAATCAACATATACGATACCAAAGCGCTCGCTGTAGCCGTATGCCCATTCAAAATTGTCGATAATGGTCCAGAGGAAATATCCGCGTATATCATGACCCTCGTCAATTGCACGCTCAAGGGCAAGAAGATACCTTGAAAGGAAATCTATTCTGTTCGGGTCGTGAACCTTACCGTCAAGCGATACGACATCATGACAGGACATTCCATTTTCTGTTATGTAAAGCGGTAGCTTATAGCGCTCGCATAAGAACTTCGGACCCCAGTAAAGTGCTTCGGGTGTTATCGGCCAGTTAATAGCAGTCTTACCGAAGCCGTAATAACGGTCTACATATTCGGGATTTCCGTCTTCACCGGCACGGATAATAACCGCATTGTAAATATTCTCACCCATAAAATCGAGAGGCTGTGATATAAGCTTCATATCCTCGTCCGTAATCTCGGGCAGATACTCTGCATACTTCTTAAGACCGTCCTCCGGATACTTTCCGAGAAATACGGGATCGCTGAACCATGCAACATTCCAGGTCCAGTTGTCCGACGGATTTGAAATCGAGAACAGATACCTGCGTGTTGCCTCGATATCCTCCGGGCTGTCTGTTGCCGGATATGCCATGCCGCAGGTAGGCGCATATCCAACCTGAATGGGCTTCTTCGCAGCTGCACGAAGCTCCTTAACGGCCTGACCGTGTGCCTTAAGTACATTATGTGCAATCTGGAAGGTATCAGTCAGTGTCGATTTAAGTCCCGGTGCATGCTCTCCGCGCAGATATCCGAGGCCGACAAAGCACTGCGGCTCATTAAAGGTAATAAACTTTTCAACTCTATCCGAAAAGTTTTCCGATACCACTCTTGCATATTCGCCAAACCAGTTTACACAATCGGGGTTCAGCCAGCCTCCGCGCTTATGAAGCTCATAAGGAAGCTCCCAATGATACATTGTAATATAGGGCTCAATGTCGTTGGCAATCAGCTCATCAATGAGACGATTGTAGAAATCAATACCCTTCTGATTTACTTCGCCAACTCCCTTAGGCAGAATGCGCGGCCAGTTTAATGAAAAGCGGTATGCCTTGATACCCAGCTGTTTCATTATTGCAACATCCTCTTTATATCTGTAATAATGCTCACAGGCTATATCAGCCGTATGTCCTTCATAAACACGTCCCTCATGTGTAAAAATGTCCCATATATGAGGTCCCTTTCCGTCCTTATCGGTTGCTCCTTCAATCTGGAAGGCGCTGCTCGCAACACCCCAGATAAAATCTTTACTAAAAGCCATATTCCCTCCGTAATATTATGCAGTAATTAATGATACCAGATAAAAAGGTGTCTTTTCATCCTCATGAGTGTCTGTAATTGTTATTGTAACCGTATGCTTCTTCTTAACCGGGCTCTGACCTGCTATAGCCGCAAGTCCGCTTTCCGTTTTGTCCTCTGCACCCAGCAGCTTTCCGTGATACATCAGTGTATCGATATGAAGGCTGTCACCCCAGGTCTCTTCAAAATTTGCATCCAGTACGAAGGGATGCGACGTATCCCCGTCAATAATCGCAACCGCAACCGGTGCAGGCTGTGTTATCGTCTTTCTGTACTGTACGGCGATTTCCGAAGCCTCGGTCTCAAAGGTAACCCACGCACCCTTTTCCCACGCATACCAGCCTCTCTTAAATATATCCCTCAGATTCTCCTGCTCCTGCGTATCCTTTACAAAGCCGTTTAAAGCAGGCTCGTAATTATAGTTCTGAATGCGTACCGCTTCCGCATAAGCATTCACGGTAAGCGGCTCTGCAGGTACCGAATCCTCACCGGGCTGATTGTTTCCGACAATATATTTCTCATAAACATCGCTAAGATATGCCGTTGCAAGCTCTGCAAGACAGCTGTGCCCGTAATCATTAGGATGCAGATTATCCGTCGTAAGCTCCTCGCGAAGCATCTGCCCTGCTTCAATCTCGGGGTACAGAGCATCTCTGATGCTTACACACGGAATTCCGTAATACGCGCCTATTTCATTATGCTGCACCTGCGCATTGTGTCCGTCCTCATAAAAAAGATTATTCATAATCAGAAGCGCAGGATTTGTTCTATAGTTGTAGAATCTCCTGATCAGAGCCTCATAGCTCTCCTTAAAGAATTCGTTGGCATCATCGTTTACACTGAATTCAACCACAATGAAGTCCGGCTCATAGGAAAGCATATTCTCATCAGCTCTGGCAATACCGAACTGTGATGTGGTTCCGCCAATACCGCCGTTCACATATGTAAACCTTGCCTTTGGAAATCTGTCACAAAACCATTTGTAAACAAGATACGCATAGCAGGTTTCCGGTACCGACGACAGACAGCCCTGAGTTATTGAACCGCCGAAAAAGCCGAGTGTCAGTGCTTCACCCTCCTGCGCACGCTTCATTAATCTGACAAGTCGCGCCGGATTGCCTGCATTGGCAACCGACCTGTTTATTACATCCTTTTTCATTCTAATCCCCATTTCTGAGCGACTTATCGCGAGGAATATAGCAATGGCTATTTGTTTTCGCTCAGGAACAAATAGCCGTGTGAAAAATCATAGTATATGATTTTTCACACTATTCTCCAATTTGATTATTTTCTTTATTTCCAAACCTCTTCTCCGAGACCTTCTATATATGCGGCAAGCTCATCCGCCATTTCAACAGCCTCCGGAATTCTTATATGCCCGGGCGTTGCATCGCCGTTCCGGCTGTAAAGGAAATGCGATATCCTGTCATCATCCAGTCCGCGGGTAACCTCATCAATTGCGCGGTCCCATGCCGGATCATGCCTCAGAACCGTTGTAGCGGTTATTATGTATGCAGCAGGATAAAGCTCACGGAGCCTCAGCAGAAAGCTTCTGTAATGTGAACGCCAGTTTTCGGCCTTCTCACCCTCATAATCGGTTTTCATATAGTCCTCAGGGTTGGCATCATTCTGTCCGATTGCCACAATGACCACATGCGGAATATATTTTGAAAAGTCCCACTGTGTTGCATTTTCATAATCCGGATAATACTTTATTTTGTCATAGGTCTGCTCAAGACCCATAAAATCCGGTCCCGCAAACCATCCGGTTCCGGGCAGAAGCGCAATTCCGCCCTGTGCATTATTATGCAGCTGCGCATTAAGCTTTCTTGCCGTCAGCCATGAATACGAATACCATGAATTGGAATATTCTCCGTTATGCTCCGGGTCTGATTTTCCTACGTAATCAACCGCCTCGGACACTTCACCCGCCGAAACGGAATCACCGAACACCTCAATTCTTCTGTCCGGCAGCGGCTCCTGTCCGATAAGCTCCGCTTCTTCATTAAGAACAATTCCGTGCAGCACGAAGCTGTGGCAGGCATCCATTCTTTTGAAAAAGATTATCTCATGCTCCTTATCCTCAAGCTGAGTCGCAAGCTCAAGCCTGACGATTCCCTCCTCGGGAAGCTCAAATTTCTTTTGTTCGCCGTCAACTATACAGCCCGCATAGCTGTTCCAGTAATACCTGCTGTTTGTCAGAACAACCGCTGCAGAGGTTCCCCTAAAGCGCCATCTTACAAAGCTGCATGCAAAAACAAACTCTGGGTCACCGCATTCGGCCTTCCCGATTCTTCCGCAGTACTGCAAAAGCTCATTATCCGGCATTACCGGCTTTTCATTTCCGAAAACAAAATCCTTTATATTCATAGACACTCCGTTCCGGTTTCAATACTCCACCGATTCTATTTTAAATACTCAAGATTCTTCTTTATCAGCTCACATCTCTGCTCAACACACTTTACGGAACGAAGCGGATCCTCCGGTGTATTAAACACGTAATCCTTTAGCTTTTCTATCGTTGTAGTTGCAACATGCAGTCTTGTATCCGACGAAGCATAGTAGATAAATACATTATCCTCCGCATCAACAATCGCACCGTTTGTAAAGGTAACATTTGAAACATCACCCACGCGCTCTTCACCGATAGGCGCAATAAGGAAGCCCGACGGCTCGGCAATCACCTTAGAAGGATCCTTAAGGTCGGTAGCAAATGCATAGATTACATAACGCAGACCTGCTGCCGTATTTCTTACACCGTGTGCAATATGAATCCAGCCCCTGTCAGTCTTAATCGGCACCGCACCGGCACCGTTTTTAGCCTCGGTAATGGTATGATACTTTCTCTGGCTGGTTATAATCTCCTCATCAATTACGGCATGCTCAATATCATCGCAGAGACCAAAGCCGATTCCTCCGCCCGATCCGGTATCAATGAAATCATCCATCGGTCTTGTGTAGAAGGCATACTTGCCGTTTACAAATTCGGGATGAAGAACAACATTACGCTGCTGGGGTGAATTGAGTGTTTTTAAATTATCAAGTCTTTCCCAGTTAACAAGATCCTTTGTACGTACGATTCCCGCTGCCGCAACCGCTGCCGACAAATCATTAACAGAGGTATCCTTTGACTCAGAACAGAAAACGCCGTATATGTATCCGTCCTCATGCTGTGTGAGACGCATGTCGTAAACGTTTGTCTCCTCAGGGCAGGTATCCTCAAGGAGAATCGGATAATCATCAAATTTGAAATTATCTACTCCGTTCTTGCTTCTTGCAACACCAAAGAAGGATTTTCTGTCATTACCCTCAATTCTTGCCACGAGACAATACTCACCGTTAATCATAATCGCACCCGAATTCATAACGGTATTAACTCCGAGACGCTCCATAAAATAAGGATTGGTTTCGGGGTTTAAATCATACTTCCAGGTTAACGGAATATGCTCGTTTGTCAGTACGGGATTGACCCATCTGTCATATACTCCGTTGTAAAAGCTTTTGTCGACACTGTTCTTTTTCTCAATTAATTCATTGTACTTCTCAAGCTCCTTAAAATAATTCTCATGCAGCTTCAAGGCGTACTCCTTTCCTGCGTTTACGCATGTTTATTTGATAATCTCTTAATTACTTCCATACACATTCTACCGTTGTGGTAAGGACACTTCCACGGCTCAACTATAGGTCTGTCAGGATATGCATCTCCGTTCCCGTCAACCTCCCAGAACCACTCTGAGCCCTCACGCGGGTCGACTACATGCTCCTTTATGAACTCCCAGGTATCAAGCGCAGCCTGACGGAAGTCCTCACGCTCGGGATGCTTCTGCCATGCATTTACAAAGCCCACAACAGTTTCTGCCTGTACCCACCAGATTCTGTGAGTATTATCCACGCCCTTCTCGCATTCATTCAGCAGTGAATGATTAACATACGCACGTTCAAGAATCCGGTCCGCAAGCACATCAGTAACAGGTGCCATTTTCTCGCTGTATGCCTCATCACCGAGCACCTCACAGCCTCTGTCAATAAGCCATGCCGTCTCTATATCATGTCCGTATGAGTGAAGGTCTAAGATGCTGTTATATAATGCGTCAAAGAATACCTCCTGACGCCTGAGCGCCGGATTGTAAATCTTGTCAGCCACCACATCAAGCATAAATCTGAGTCTGTCAGCCACGCGTCTGTCGCCCGTAACCTTATACAGCTCCGTATATGCCTCGAAAACATGAAGCAGTGTGTTCATCGTCTTTTCCGCCATAACTCCGTTTTCGGAAAGCTTATCATTTTCAGCGGGAGTAAAGTCGCGGTTAAAGGCCTCAAGATATCCTACATTATCCGTACACTTTCCTTCGATGATATCAAAAAGGTCAAAGGCTGTTCTGAGTGCTTCCTCCTTTCCGGTCGCAGCATAGAAGGATGCCAGGGCATATATGCTGAAGGCCTGATTGTAGGTATGCTTAATGTCATCAGCCACGGTTCCGTCATAATTAACTGCCCAGAAAACACCTCCGTTTTCCTTATCAATGCAATACTTATTCATAAAGTCATAAGCATGCTCCGCTTCTCCGAGAAGCTTCTCTGCCAGTCCGGGTTCCGCATTTTCAGTATCCTTTACAAGCATATACGCATTTGAAAAGAACCACAAAATTCGACTGTTAAGTATGCAGCCCTTTACGGCTTTTTTGTCAACATTAAGGTCATAATCCACATAACCGTAATATCCGCCGTTTTCATTGTCTCTTAAGCCGGTCCAGAAAGGTATTATTTTGCCGGTTAAGTGCTCGTACATCTCTTTTACCATCATGTCTGCCTCCATAAAAGTAATATTCTTTATTCTGTAACGCTTCCGTATTTCACGTATTTAAACACGTCAAGTGAAGGTAATGCCCTGCCGTCAAAATCAAATAACGCCTGATTGTCCCACGAGGAGCCGCCGTAATACATACCTGCATCAGACGCATCATATTCACCCGAATAGCTTGACGCCCAGCCTGAGCCGTACTTCTCCCATGCCTCTTTATTTGACGCAAGAACCGCATCGGCATCCGCCGCCGTATAATCATAATGCTTCACGGGTATCCATGCCGGCTCCCAGTAGAATACTCCGAGTCCTGCCTCACCCACCGATGCAACCGCCGCCATAACATCTCTTAAGGCATCTGCCTGTCCCTGAACCGTAGCAGGATAATTCTCGCTCAAATCATCCTTCCACACACTGTTGCCGTGCCCGTCACCGTCATCAACCGTATATGCATAGGAGGTCTCGGCTATCATAACCTGCTTCCCGTATTCGTTAACAACCAGCTCCATAAGATACTTAAGATTGTCAAGCGTTCCGTGCCAGAAGGGATAGTACGACATCGCAAAAACATCGTATTCAACCTCCTTGCGCTTAAGCTCGGAAAGATATTTTTCAATCATCTTGGTTTTCTCGGGATTAGCATAATGCAGGGCAACCTTAATCTCTCCGTCATATTTCTCCTCGACCTCTTTAACCGCCCTGCTTCCTGCCGCAATAAGCTTTGATATATTTCCCATTGAAATTTCGGAGCAGAGAGCATTGTTAATCTCATTACCCAGCTGTACCATGCCTATTTCTCCGCCGGCCTCGGCAATCTCGCAAAGGCTGTCATAGGTAAACTGATACAGCGCCTCTGTCTTCGCCTCCATATCAAGCCCTACCCATGCCTTCGGCACCTGCTGCTTCACGGGATCCGCCCAGAAATCCGAATAATGAAAATCCACCATAAGCTTCATTCCGTACTCCGCCGCACGTTTTCCTATCTCAGCCGCATTGGCGGTATCACAGTTTCCTCCGCCGTAGCCGTTTCCCTGCGCATCATAAGGGTCGTTCCACACCCTCACGCGTACATAATTAACACCCGAGTCGGCAAGTATCTTGAAGATGTCCTCCTTCTCACCCTTGCCGTTATAGTATACAACACCGCTCTTTTCCTCAGAAAGAACACTTGATATATCGACACCGCGGATAAAGTCATCACTTATTCCGCTTATTTTCTCAACCTTAATTTCAGAAATGACCTCTTCCTCGGGAAGCTTTGGACTGTACTTACTGTCGCAGCCGGTAAAGGCTCCGAAAACCAAAACAGCCAAAAGAACCAGAAGCATCTGACGAATCATACATTAATCCTCCTGTAACCATTTCATATTTCAAACCATTTTAGCATACGATTATGCAATAATCCAGCTAAATTATTCAAATCCGTCACTCACATACTGCACGAATAAATATGAACGTATATACAAATTATTGTCAGATATTATAATGACAAAATGTCATGATTTATGCTAAAATGGCAGTTGGCGTCGATAACACAGTTAATATGCCTGCGGCTTCCGTTTGTACCGGCTACAGGCCTTTGGAGGATATATGAGAAAATTTGATACAAAGGTTCAGCACTTAAAATACAAGGTTCTGCGTGAAGTAGCGCGGGAAGCCTGGAACGATACTCTTCTCGATAATCTGTTAGATATCCCAAAGAAGATTGTGCCGGGTAACCAGCCGACCATGCGCTGCTGCGTTTATAAGGAACGTGCAATCCTTGCGGAGCGTGTAAAAATAGCCATGGGCGGTGACAGAACGAATAAAAACATAATCGAGGTTGTAAGCATTGCCTGCGACGAATGCCCCGTAGGAGGCTACGAGGTAACAAATGCCTGCCGCGGATGTCTTGCACACCGTTGCGAGGATGTATGTAAAAAGGGCGCGCTTACCTTTGACCAGAACCACGTTGCACATATTGATAAATCAAAATGTGTGGAATGCGGTGCGTGTGCCAAGGTCTGCCCCTACACCGCCATCGTAAGCAGAAAGCGTCCCTGTCAGAATGCCTGCAAGGTTAAGGCAATTTCCATGGACGAAAACAAGGCTGCAAAAATTGATAATGAAAAGTGTATTTCCTGCGGCGCATGCGTATATCAGTGCCCGTTCGGTGCAATCACCGACAAATCATATATTGTTGATGTAATCGATATTATTAAGAAGAGTGAAAATAATCGCAAATATAAGGTATTTGCGGTTGTTGCCCCCTCAATTTCAAGTCAGTTCACTTACGCAAAAACCGGTCAGGTTATTTCGGGACTTAAGCAGCTGGGCTTTTACTCAGTGGTTGAAGCTGCTCTGGGAGCCGATTTGGTCGCACTTTCAGAGGGAAAGGAGCTCACGGAAAAGGGCTTCCTTACAAGCTCCTGCTGTCCGGCCTTCGTAACCTATGTAAAAACCGCTTTCCCGGAGCTTGCACAGTATATTTCTCATAACCTTTCACCCATGGCAGCCATTTCCAAATATATAAAGGATAACATTCCGGATTCGCGCATTGTTTTTATAGGACCCTGTACCGCAAAGAAAACTGAAATCCAGCTTGATACAGTACGCCCCTATGTTGATTCCGTTCTTACCTTTGAGGAGCTTCAGGCATTATTTGACAGCAGGGCTCTTGACATAACAAATCTTGATGAATGTGCACTCGACAATGCATCCTACTTCGGTAGAATTTTTGCACGCAGCGGCGGTTTATCTGATGCAGTGGTACAGAGTCTTAAGGAGCAGGGACTGGATGATTTTGAGCTCAAGCCCATTGTATGCGACGGTATCGAAGCCTGCAGGGTTGCTCTTTTAAAGAAAAACAAAAATGTTCTGGATGCCAACTTTATCGAAGGCATGGCATGCATCGGCGGCTGCATCGGCGGTGCCGGCTGCCTGACACACGGAGAAAAGAACAGAACCGAAATTGACAAATACGGAAAAGAGTCTACCAAGCTCACCATCAGCAGTGCTCTTTCCGCGGAAAACTTAAAACAGCTGTCGGAATAACCGGCAGCTGTTTCTTTGTACTAATTACAATGCCCATTTTAAGGTTTTCTTTACTATAAAAAAACCTATTATCGTCCATACAAGGCAAATCAGTATTCCGCCCATTGCATGGTTAAGGGAAAACACTCCCACAAAGCTGTTACTTATCATTGTGCTTGCGAAGGATGTAGGTAATAATCCCATAAGCTTCTGCAAGCCTGACGGCAGGATTTGAATGTCATAATAAATCGGCGAAAAGAATACCAGCACATAAGAAACGATGTTTGATATCGAAATCGCACTATTATAATTACTGCACTTAAACCCTATTATCACGCCGATCGGAAGCATAGCAATTGTGACTAATAAAAAGACCATTATGTAGACACCTATTATCATCAGGACAGACGCTTCTATCTTTGCTAAAAGCATTCCGATAAACAGAATTAAAATATTTGACGGTAAATATATTATTGCCAAAGAGCTTAGTATTCCTGCAACAAACTCACCCTTTGAAACAGAATATGCCAAAAAGAACTCTAGTCCGTCACCAATAACGAGATTATTGATTTTTACCGACACTGTACTGATGGACATAGTAATCATACCCATCATTACACTACCTGCTACAATCTGCAGAAAATAATCCTCGCTGTATCCGGTTACCAGCGTCAAAAAGAACATCATGCACACCGGAATTCCCACACTGTTAAAAATCGTTGATACGGCAGAATTTTTGTGTGGTATAAAAAATAGCTTCGTTAATATCTTTATATTATGAAAATGCTGCTTTATCTTATCCAAAACAAATATCCTCCAATGTTATTCGCTCTAGCTTATATCCGTCAATTTCATCAGAGCCCACCTTCTTTAGCACTTGTTCCGATTCCTCCTTCGGACAAATTACTACCAAAATGGTATCACTGATTTTTTTCAACTGATATTCCGTTTTGCATTGGGTTAATTCGTCAAATCGTTTCTCCCGCCGATTCTCGTCTTTAAAATACAAAAGAAGCTTATTCTGTTTTGAATTATAGTCACTCAGCAAGGTCTGTTTTTCATCAAGTATTATTTCCCCGTTTTTCAAAAAAACAAATCTCGATATATGATTCTCAACCTCAGTTAAATTATGAGTCACCAATAGAATTGTCTTTCCCTGCATATTCAATTCTTTAATCTTGTTCCATAGCAGGTATCGATTCTCCGGATCCAAATCGTTACTGGGCTCATCAAGCACCAGCACGTCAGATTCTCCCAACAGGGCAAACGCAAAGTATAATATACGTCTCTGCCCGCCTGACAGCTGATAAAAATAGCTTTCCAATATTTCTTCTTTAATTGAAAAATACTGTAGTGTTTCTTTCAGCTTCTTCTCACATCTGTTTTTTGCTAATTTATGCAAATCCGCAACAATGTAAAGCGCTTCCTTAACCTTCAAATTGTAAAACGGTGCATAACCGCTCTGCGCCATATATCCGATTCTTTCTCTGTCCCTGACCGTTATCTTCCCCTCATCCGGTTCAATAATACTCAGGATTTCTCTGATTAATGTTGTTTTTCCGCTTCCGTTACTCCCAAATATCCCCAGAAAATCCCCTTTGTTTATAACAAGACTAATATTTTTATTAGCTTCGACAACAGATTTTTTTCTTCTGTAGGTCTTTGAAATGTTGCTTACTACAATTTCCATACTTCTCCCTTTTCATTTCTCTCGTAAAGTCCTGCCTGCTTCTCATACATTTCGGCATATTTTCCGCCAATGCGAAGCAACTCCTCGTGAGTGCCGTCCTCGACAATCTTTCCTTTATCAAGCACAATAATCCTATCAACTATTTTGCAAATCCCCAAACGGTGAGTTACGATAAAAGAAATACACTCCTCCGACATCTCCCCAAACAGCTTATACAGCCGATGCTCCTCCTCAGGGTCAATTGCTGATGTCGGTTCATCCAAAAACAGAATTTCGTGATTTTTATTCATTGCCCTTACAATCGCTAACTTCTGCCACTGACCGCCCGATAAATCGATTCCGCCAAAGTCCTGCGACATCATTGTATCATAGCCCTGCGGAAAGCGCTCCTCATTAACCGGCATATTAACCCTTCTCATGTTGATTTCTGCCATATCTGCCGTTCCGTATTCCCCCGGAAACAGATTATCCCATAACGACATCTTATACTTCCGGAAATTCTGAAAGACCGCAGAGGCTTTGTCCCATATACTTTTTCTTGTATAATCGGCGATATTCTTATCGTTGTAGAAAACCTGCCCCTTCTGCGGCTCGTAAATACCGGCAAGCAGCTTCACCAAAGTAGTCTTCCCCGCACCGTTTTCTCCGACAATTGCAATCGTCTCCTTCTCGTTGAAGGTACAACTGATATTCTGAAATATCGGCGTATCAACGTTGGGATAAGAAAACTCAATTCCTCTCAGCTCAATGCGTTTAACATTCTCATCAAATGCCGCTTTTCTCTCATCCTCCTCATTCTCCAGAAGAAAATCAAGCAAATGATTAACACTACCGCTCTTTTCACTAATCTGTCCGAAATAATAGCCCAGAAGATTTTCTACCAGCGCAAACACGCTCGAGAAGGATGTAAGTATCGCAAAAAACACACTAACCTTTATGTACCCGCGGTAAATTAAAGCTATCATCAAAACCACAGTTCCCAGGTAGCCCAGCAGGGATATAATCTGCATTGCGATACCCCATCTGCACATTTTACCCGCCGTTTTCAGCTTTATGCGGTTAAAGCTCTGCACCGTATCCCGAAACAACCGGTGAAAGTATGAAAACGCCTGTAGTAATCGTGTTTCCTTAAAGTATTCAACATCCTGAACATATCTTTGATATGAAGAATACTCCCTTTCCAATGCTCCCGAATCATCTACGATTTTATCATATTCCTTCATCTTTATCCATTGATTTATTATTATCGGAATCGCAATCAGAAACAGCATCATAATCAGTATCGGCTGATTATAAATCAGATATGCTCCGACAAAAATCAAATACGGAATATGATAGAAGCCAACCATTGACAATACATTAAGCAGAAAAGTTCCGCTCTCAATTCCGCTCTTTGCCTGCTGAATTCTATTCAGATACTCATCCTGCTCAAATTTGATTGAAGCCTCCTGATTTACTTTCCAATGAAGTCTTTTTCCTAAGTTCTTCATCAGCAAATAGCAGGAATCCTCTGTCACAACATTTGATATTGCAAGCATGAGCTCATTTACCAGCAGCGTCGCTCCAAACAAAAGCAGTACCTGAATAAAGCCCTTGATATTCTGCTCAGCATTGCCAAACGTATCGTACACTCTCTGTAGCATAAAGATAGCCAGAAAATCAAACACCGCATAAATCAGCCACAATACATTTTTGACTGCACCATATCCTTTTATACCATCATATGCTATGCTCCAAAGTACCGCAAGGCGCCTAATCATACCACTCTTTTTGCTTTGAAAACATTTCACGGTATATTCCCCCCGCTTTCATCAATTCCGTATGTATTCCCTCTTCAGCAACATGTCCCTGACTTAACACGAATATTTTATCCGCGTTCTGAACGGACGCCAATCTGTGACTTATCAGAATGGTACCGCTGTTTTTTGTCAGGTCTTCATATTTCCGGTAAAATTCACTTTCAAGATTCGGATCCAATGCAGCTGTCGGCTCGTCCAAAATCCTGACCGGAACATCTGCCACAAGGCTTCTGCCTATTGCAAGCTTCTGCCACTGCCCCAGCGAAAAATCCACACTGTCGGATTTCATTTTTCCAAGTATTGTCCGCTCACGCTGAGGAAGCCCGCTTACCTTGTCCCATAATGCAAGCTCCCTCAAAATCGGCTCAACACTGACATCGGCATCGTCTATTCTCTCTACACTTCCTATCAGAATATTATCTCTGACCGAAATACCGTACCTCGAAAAATCCTGAAATACCACCGAAAAAATCCGGTGTAATTCCTCCCTGCTATGCTCTCGTACTTCCCTTCCGTTAATCAAAATGCTGCCTTCATATTCCGTATACAGACCGGTAATCAATTTAACCAGTGTTGTTTTCCCCGAACCGTTGGCCCCTACAAAAGCATATTTTTTCCACGGCTTAATTGTTAGATTTACACCATCAAGCACCTTTCTTCCTGAGTTAGGATATGAAAACGATAAATTCTTGCATTCAATTGTAATATCTGTCTTGTCCTGAATATGTTCATCTGTCCCTGAGCTTTCCTTATAGCTTTTGAAGGTTTCCAATTCGCTCTGATATTTTACGGCCTTAACTACTTCTGATACACAAAACGGCAGCTGCCCCGTCTGTATCCTGAACAGCTGAATCAGATTACCTGTCACGGACATAAAAAGACCAGCCGAAACAGAAACTCCGTCCGCCGGCAAAGCCAAAACAAGCATAATAATCACAATACCGACAACCTGCGCCAAAGCACTGATACGAATCGGTAAAAAGTATCGCAGAAAAGCCGACATCTCCAGCTTTCTTGCCTTATCAAACTCTTCGTTCCATCTATTTGACAGCTTTGAAAAAGTCTGAAAAACGTTACGCTCATTAACTGCTTCCCGTGATAGCATAACCTCTTCAAGATACTGATATCGTCTCCTGCACCGGGTTGCCTCCTGATTTGCCCTAAAGGCTGCCTTTCCGTTTCGCACCGACAGCAAAATAATCGGTATATCAAGTAAGATAACCGCTATCGCAGCATATGGATTCTGCATAAACACAACTCCTGCAATCCCGATTACTCGCAATCCGTTTGCAGAAAGAGACACAAGCTGGTAAAATCCGTTTACTATTTTCTCCTCGCCCTTCTCAAAAACACGCGACATCAAATCCCTTGTCTCGCTGTCTTCGAAATATTCATATTTCAGCGCCGCCGTCTTTTTCAGCAAATCGCTTCCGAATTCAATTCTAACCCGGGCAGTTACCCTCCCCTTTATGTATTGAGCAATTTCCCGTAAAATCCAGCCCGCACCTTCAACCATCAAAAAGGCAAGCAACCAGAACGCTACCGTATCTTTTTTTCCGTTACCGGAAGCAAGCTGTATAATCCGGTCAACCAACTCCGCCACCACATATACACTTACAGCAGGTAACAGTCCCTCAATAATCTTCTGGGCAATAATTGCGCTCGCCCCCGGCGGCGAATAGCGGCAAATTTGCCTGCAGATTTGCGTAATACTCTTCATTGTTTCTTTCCTTATCAATTCGTGCCGAAATCATATCAATTATATCATCAAGCTTATCAAAAGAAAAAACCAACTGAATCTAACCTTTTCCATACGTTCTTGTTCCATATATTTTTCCCCATTTTTTTGTATCACAAATCATTTTTAATGCATATTTCATAATGTATTCACTAATACAAGCGCTATTTAATCGGCTATGATCTAAGCGTCCCACTCGTAAGCTATTGATAACTATCCTCTGCCACTTTCAATATAGTTAGTAAATTTCCAAAAGACCATGACGATTTTGTAGAAATTTTTCTCTGAAAAATCACCATAATCTTTTTCATTCATATATAGTCCAACTATTACCTAATCCCACACAACATCTTCATTATAATTATGTTTGTAATACATATCTATTTTTTCCGCATCAGAAATTTGCTCAAATAAATCACTAATATAGAATGCCTGTCGAAACCAGCGTTCACAGGCATTCCTCATGCCCCCTGCTTTTTCTCCGGCACACGCCAAAGATACCAGTGATGAATTTATTTTCTCACCCTTTCCCTGTTCCAAAAGCAAAGAAAGACTTTTATGTGCCAAAGCAAATGCCGGTTCATTCTGATTACTTTCTTCTAAATACTCCGTTAAGTTCAACATTAAAAGACCCACGTGACAATAATGATACCTTGGCTTCACTCTGCTCGCTTCATACAACTGCAGTGTATCCCTCAACCACTCTATTGATTTCTCAATTCTACCCAATCTATAATTTATCATCGCAATTTGATTAATCACCAATGCTTCCGTTCCCAAAGGAACTCTACGCTCTCCTGTTTCAAATACGTATGTTCTTTTTAAATTATCATATACCCGGTCTAAGGCTTCAGAGTATGATACTAAATTCATTACTATCCCTAACATTGTTTCATACATACAAATTCTCTGCTGATTTGAAACAGAATTGTTTTTTATTCGTTTTCTTAAACGCTCCAATTCCTGTTGCGCTTCTGCATATTTGCGGTGAGCTGACAATCGTGAAATATTCCCTTCAAGCTCTAATATTTCAAAATCATTTGTAATCACATAACCACTATATCTGACTTTTTTCAATCCCAGCTTATCCATCAATTGCGGAAATTTTGATCGACTCGGTGCATACACCCCACTTTCAATCCTTGAAACACATTCCGGTGAACCATATATCCCATCACTTAACATTTCCTGAGTCATGCCGCGACTCTTTCGCGCACCGCTAATAACCTCACAGTCCAGATGATACTCAGCAATCGTATAATTATAGTGCATTCTTCCTTTCAACTTATATTCCATATGGTACTCCTCATGGATATCAATAAGAACTCTTCTT
>JAZNKQ010000058.1:0-4053 GCA_045578645.1 Lachnospiraceae bacterium | reverse complement strand
GGTCTTGATGAATTAAAGTCTGAAATTAAGGATATGTTTTACAACGATGAGATTAATTTTGATGACGAAATCTATATTACTAATGTAAGACAAAAAAATCTGCTTAAGGAAACTGAGGAATGTCTTAATAATGTATTGAATAGTATTGAGGCAGGTATGCCTGAGGATTTCTTTTCAATTGATTTAATGGATGCGTATACTAAGCTTGGTATTATAACAGGTGATGATGTTGAGGATGACCTTGCTGATAAGATATTCAGTGAATTTTGTATGGGAAAATAGTGTGAAAAATCATATACTATGATTTTTCACACGGCTATTTGTGCCGAAGCGTCACAAATAAGCCCTTATACAATATATTCCTGCGCTACGCTTCGGAATGGAGATTAATATGAGATATGAAGATTATGATGTTGCAATAATAGGGGCCGGACATGCAGGCTGTGAAGCGGCTCTTGCATGTGCAAGACTTGGTCTTAAAACAATAATGTTTACCGTAAGTGTTGATAGTATTGCATTAATGCCATGTAATCCTAATATCGGCGGAACATCAAAGGGCCATCTTGTAAGAGAGCTTGATGCACTCGGCGGTGAGATGGGTAAAAATATTGATAAGACATTTATACAATCTAAAATGCTGAATACATCGAAGGGTCCTGCGGTTCATTCATTAAGAGCGCAGGCTGATAAGCATGCATATACTGCAGCGATGAGAGAGGTAATAGAAAATACGGATAATCTTACCGTAAGACAGGATGAGATTGTTGAAATTCTTGTTGAGACTTTAGAAGGTGAGGTTAAGGAATCATATAGTGCCGAAGAGATGATAAAAGTTACCGGCGTAAAGACACATGCCGGGAATATATATCCGTGCAAGCAGGCAATAATGTGTACCGGCGTATATTTGAAGGCAAGATGTATTTACGGTGAAGTAAGTAATTATACCGGACCTAATGGTTTGCCGGCAGCGAATTCTTTGACTGATTCTCTAATTAAGCTCGGAATTGAGGTAAGAAGATTTAAAACGGGAACTCCTGCCAGAATTGATAAAAGAAGTATCGATTTTTCAAAGATGGAGGAGCAGTTCGGGGATGAAAAAATTGTTCCGTTTTCATTTGAGAATAAATCTGAGGATCTTGATAGAGAGCAGGTTTCATGCTGGCTGACCTATACTAATGAAAATACACATAAGATTATAAGAGATAATATTGATCGTTCTCCTTTGTTTTCCGGAATGATACAGGGAACCGGTCCGAGATATTGTCCTTCAATTGAAGATAAGGTAATGAGATTTGCCGATAAAGAGCGTCATCAGGTATTTATTGAGCCTGAAGGAAATTATACAAATGAGATGTACATATCTGGAATGTCAAGCAGTCTTCCCGAGGATGTACAATATGAAATGTATCGCTCTGTACCGGGACTTGAAAATGCTAAAATAGTGAGAAATGCTTATGCAATTGAATATGATTGTATTAATGCGACTGAGCTTAAGCAGACTCTGGAATTTAAGCGAATAAACGGATTATTCAGTGCCGGTCAGTCAAACGGCAGCTCAGGATACGAAGAAGCGGCAGCTCAGGGATTGATAGCAGGTATTAATGCTGCAATGAAGCATTTTGGAAAGGAACAGTTAATTCTTGACAGAAGCGACGGATATATCGGAGTTCTTATTGATGACCTTGTAACAAAGGAAACCTTTGAGCCTTACAGAATGATGACCTCAAGGGCAGAATACAGATTACTGTTAAGGCAGGATAATGCTGATTTGAGATTATCAGAATACGGATACAGAGTTGGATTATTAAGTAAGCAAAGATACGACAGAGTTGTTTTCAAAAGAAATGCAATTGATAAAGAAAAGGAAAGACTTGAGAAAACTACTGTAGGTGCAAATAAGAAAATTCAGGACTTTTTAAATAAATATCAAAGCACTGAACTGAATACCGGTGTTTCTCTTGCTGACTTAATAAGAAGACCTGAATTAAGCTATGAAGCTGTTGCTGAGATTGATAAAGACAGAACTGATATTGATAGTGAAACAGCTGAACAGATTAATATTGAAATAAAATATGACGGATATATAAAAAGACAGATTCAGCAGGTAAATCAATATAAAAAGCTGGAAAAAAGACTGATACCTGAAAATATTGATTATGATGAAGTACCGTCTCTTAGAATCGAAGCAAGACAAAAGCTTAAGAAGATAAGACCAGCTTCAATCGGACAGGCATCAAGAATATCAGGTGTATCTCCGGCGGATATAAATGTTCTTGTGGTATATCTTACAAAGGATAGCCACAGGTAGTGCATAAAAATGTTAGTGATTTCAAATTGAGGTTGATATGCAGACAGATATCGAGAGAAAAATATTACTTGAAAAAATATTAGCTAATGCCGGGATAGATGCCGGAAAGGAAGAAATCGAGAAGCTTTATATTTACTATGAAATGCTTATAGAGAAAAATAAAGTTATGAATCTTACTGCAATCACGGATTTTGAAGAGGTTGCGGTGAAGCATTTTGTTGACAGTCTTGCAATAAGAAAGATTTCTAATTTGGATGAATATAAAAACGAAGGAGAAAAAAAGCTTCGTGTGATTGATATCGGAACCGGAGCAGGTTTTCCCGGAATACCGTTAAAGATAATTTATCCCGGTTTGGAAATTACTTTACTTGATTCATTAAGAAAAAGAGTTGATTTTCTGGACGAAGTAATAGAAAGACTAAAGCTGAAAAATATTAGAGCAGTACACGGACGTGCAGAAGAGCTTGCAAGGAAGGACGAGTATCGGGAGCAATATGATTTAGCTGTTTCGAGAGCTGTTGCAAACCTATCAACCTTATCAGAATTTTGCTTACCCTTCGTTAAAGTGAAGGGAAGCTTTGTATCCTACAAGGGTAGTAAAGCGGAGCAGGAAATTACAGAGGCTAAAAGTGCGATTCATATGCTTGGAGGAAAAATTACAGGAGAGAAAAGCTTCTTTTTGTCTGAAGAGACAAATGAGAGATGTTTAATAAAAATAGAGAAAATTTCTGTGACTGATAAGAAATATCCGCGTGGCGGAGGAAAACCTGTCAAAGCTCCTTTAGGCAATAAGTTGACAAAGGAACAATAAGTAATTATCATTATTATAGATATATGTTATTATCAAAAATGGAAATAAATGTAAATAGAATTTATATCATAAAATGTAGTAAATGTTTCACGTGAAACATTTATGAATTTATTATGAAAGTAAATGCTATGAGTAGATGGGAGAAGAAATGGGAAAGGTAATTGCTATTGCTAATCAAAAGGGTGGTGTTGGTAAAACAACTACTGCGATTAATCTGTCAGCTGCACTTGCTTTAAAAGGAATGAAGGTGCTGACCATTGATTGTGATCCTCAGGGAAATGCAACGAGTGGTTTGGGAATTGATAAGCAAATCTTGGGACAGATTGTGCAGATTGGACTTCCAGCAGGAATTCAGAGTTCTCTGTTTTCTCTGTCTAATGTAGTGATTCAGTCTTCCATTAATAGTTTCGGTCCGCTGGCCATTGCGGGCAACACGGCAGGGCAGAATCTAGAAGGATTTTTAAATGTGATTGTCAATGCTTTCTCTCAGGGTGGTGTGGCATTTGTTAGCCAGAACGTGGGAGCAGGAAGATATGATAGGATTAACAAGATAGTCATTACCTTACAGACCTGTGTATTTTCAGTATCGGTTGTGTTAGGAAATATTATCTATTTCTTTGCACCTCAGTTGCTGTTATTGTATACGGATAGTCCGGATGTTGTGGCATCTGGTATGAAGCGTATGGCTTTTGCATGTTGTTTCTATTTCTTCTATGGAATGATGGACAGTATGGTAGCAGTTCTTCGTGGTTTAGGACGCTCTGTGGTTCCAATGATAGTTGCCCTTATGGGTGTATGTGGATTCCGTTTGTTATGGATTGCAGTTATGTTTACCAATCCAGCATTCCACAATATTGAAACAGTATATATTGCCTACCCACTTTCCTGGGGCATTACATTTTTTGTACATACCTGTTGTTTCCTAAAGTCGGAT
>JAZNKQ010000057.1:0-11131 GCA_045578645.1 Lachnospiraceae bacterium | reverse complement strand
ATTCTACCGACAATACAACTCCTCCTCCCTTACATCAGGGCGTAGATTATCCCCAAATCTACGCTCTTCTTCCTTTTTACGGGAGCTTTTATGCCGGAATTTTTCCGGCATTTTTCAGTTTTCTTGCAAAATACACAACCGGTGTATCTAAAAGGCTGGTAAAGATAAATATCACATAGCTTGAAATAACTATACTCAAAAGAAGCGGCAGCTCATATAAGCCCGCAAATGCAATGAGGTTAAATATAACGGTATTTATCATCTGCGATACCAGCGTCGAGCCGTTATTTCTCAGCCACAGAAAAGCTTTTGAGCTTCCGGTTTTTTTCGTCGTAATATCCCACCATTTGTGATACAGCCACACATCAAACCGCTGTGATACCACATATCCTATAACACTTGCCAGTATCATGCGCGGCGTAGTCGAAAAAACGGCAGCAATCGGCGCCATCGCCCAGTCACTGTCCGAGGGTGTGTATAAAAACCAGTACCGGCTGATTATAAGCATCATGGCCGAGGTAAATATGCCTATTGAAACCGCACGGTTAGCATCCTTCTTTCCCTCGTTTTCACTCAGAATATCCGTTATTAAATACGTTGCCGCAAATAATACATTTCCGAGTGTCTGCTCCATGCCAAAGGCATCAACAAGTATCAAAACCTCTATATTGGCAAATATAGTGAATATCACATTCGCTGCAAATAATCCGACCTTTCCGAATAGTCTGTAGGCAACGATAACCGCTCCGTAAAGCACGATTAACGAGCCTAAAAGAAATAATTCATTCATTGCTTTTCCTCCCTGCTTTGGGGCGAATTAAACAAAAAAAGCGACCCGGGTGACCGAATCGCAAATAACGCAGCCTTAACGTCTGCATCGCCCGTAGTTTTGTTTATGGACAGGATGGTCACGAACTGTCCTATAGAATGGTCATACTGTTCCGTATGACCTGTATGTTGCATCGAAAAGTATTCCCTTCCTTAGTATGACGGGAAACTTCCTGTAAATCAAACAGAAACAGGGGACCAAAAGCCCCCTGTTAATTCACTGTATTATGCAAGCTTTGACTTTGCAGTCTCAACAAGGCTTGCAAATCCCTCGGGATCAGCAATAGCGATCTCAGAAAGCATCTTTCTGTTGATGTCGATGTTAGCAAGCTTTAAGCCATACATAAACTTGCTGTATGATAATCCGTTCATTCTGGTTGCTGCGTTGATTCTTGCAATCCAAAGTCTGCGGAAATCTCTCTTCTTCTGCTTTCTTCCTGCAAATGATGCAGCAAGTGCTCTCATAACCGCCTGCTTAGCTGTTCTGTACTGCTTTGATCTGGCGCCTCTGTAGCCCTTAGCGAGCTTTAATACTCTATTATGCTTCTTCTTGGCATTTAAGCCACCTTTAATTCTTGCCATTTTTTATTCCTCCTTATCACCGCAGCCTACAGATACGGTAAAATCTTCTTCATTGTCTTCTCATTTGCTGCATCCATCATTGTGGGCTTTCTGAGATTTCTCTTTCTCTTTGCAGACTTCTTGGTAAGGATATGCTGCTTACCCTGCTTCATTCTCTTAAGCTTACCTGTACCGGTCTTTGTAAAACGCTTAGCTGCTGCTCTGTTTGTCTTTAACTTCGGCATTGTTCTTCCTCCTTAATACTGTTTCGTTTTGATAATGCAATAGCTTACTTCTTCTCAGTAAGGAACATTATCATATTTCTGCCTTCCAGTTTAGCCGGCTTATCGACAGTCGCACAATCCTGAAGCAGCTCTGCAAAATCATCAAGAATCTGCTTTCCCGTATTCATGTGTGCCATCTCTCTGCCGCGAAATTTAAGTGCCACCTTCACTTTATCGCCGTGTGCAAGGAACTTGCGAGCCTGATTTGCCTTTGTGTTCAAATCATTTGAATCAATGTTGGGAGAAAGGCGGATTTCCTTAACTTCGGTAACCTTCTGCTTTTTCTTCGCTTCCTTCTCCTTACGGACAAGCTCATAGCGGAACTTACCGTAATCAATTATCTTGCACACCGGAGGCTTTGCCGTGGGTGCAATTTTTACAAGGTCAAGCTCTGCCTGCTGTGCAAGCGCCATTGCCTCACGCGATGACATAATGCCCAGCTGTTCTCCGTTCTCACCAATCAGACGAACCTCTCTGTCTCTGATTTGTTCATTAATCAAATAGTCGCTAATAGTTCTGCACCTCCATTTTGAATACGATAAAGAATCTCGTTTGCGAGATTCTCCGCCTACGGCGGGTTACTTTAGTAACATCTTCATCTCCGCCGCAGTGCAATCCTTAGCGGAGCGTTTTTACCGTATGGGAAAGCACTCATCAAGAACTTTCCTATACGTTAAAAAAAGTGGGTAGCATCCTATCCACTTTATAATTCACGAGTCGGCTGCAATAGCAGCTCACGAAATATATGACCCTGTCACAGCCTGAGGCGCTCGGGGTGAGAGTGGATACTCTGCTTCTTGGAAATGTATGGAGACAATTCTCCACACAGCGTTAGAATGATACCACGTTTACATAATTCTGTCAATACTTTTTTGGATATCATTCCGCTGCCTTTTGTATTTCGTACAGCTTCTTATATATGCCGTTAAGCTGTAAAAGCTCCTGATGGGTTCCTCTTTCGCGTATTCGTCCCTTATGCATTACAATAATACAGTCCGAATGCTGTATTGTTGAAAGTCTGTGTGCTACTACAATAGTAGTCCTGCCCTTCATCAGCTTATGGAGAGCCTCCTGTATAAGCTGCTCCGTTTCGGTATCAATATTTGCCGTAGCCTCATCCATTACCAATATCTTCGGATCGTATGCCAGAGTTCTTGCAAAGGACAGAAGCTGTCTCTGACCGGCAGATAATGTACTTCCGCGCTCGGTAACGGCCTCCTCGTATGCATTCTCAAGCTTTTCGATGAAGGTATCGGCATTAACGTATCTGGCTGCCTCAACAATCTCTTCATCCGTAATATCTTCATTACGTAGTCGGATATTGCTCTTTATGTCGCCTGTAAATACAAATACATCCTGCTGCACCTGTCCGATTGCACTTCGCAGCTCATCAGTATCCATATCCTTTATATTAACTCCGTCAACAAGGATTTCTCCCTTGTTAACATCATAGTAACGTCCGATAAGGTTCAGGATCGAGGATTTACCCGCACCGGTAGCTCCCACAAACGCAACACTCTGTCCCGGCTCGATTACAAAGCTGACATCCTTTAAAACCCAGTCCTCGCCGGAATATGCAAACCATACATTCTTAAACTCTATCCTGCCCTTTATGTTAAGCAGACCGTCCTCCGTATTTCTGAAGCTTACGGGCGAAAGCGGATTCTTAATAGCAGGCTCCTCGTCAAGAATGGTAAATATCTTTTCACCCGATGCCATCGCCTGCTGCAGGGTTCCGAGCTGCTCTGCCATTTCCTGAATAGGGTCAAAAAATGAGCCGACATACTGAATAAAGATATACAGTGTACCTACGGTTATTCCGAGCCCCGGAACATTGTTCTCGGCAATAACAAGCTCACTGCCGCCGCTTATTATGTTAACCAGTGCTATAACATACAGAAGATATATGCTCGGGCGGAATATTGCAAATACCATAACCTCACGGAAATTGGCTCTGAAAAGCTCCTTGTTCTTACGTCTGAATTCCGCGTTCTTTTCACGCTCCCTTGCAAATATCTGGATAAGCTTCATACCCGATAAATGCTCGGAAAGATAAATGTTCAGAGAGGTTATCTTTGTTCTCGCAATTCTGTAGCAGGTACGCGATACCTTTTTAAACACATATGTCAGTATTATTATCGCCGGAAGAAGAATAAACGCACGCATTGCCAGCCCGAAATCAAGCATCAGCATTACAATAATAAGTCCGACCACCTTAACAAAATTCTTAATCAGCCTTACCAGAATACTTGAAAACATTTCGCTCAGTGCTTCAACGTCATTTGTTATTCTTGTAACGATTCGTCCGACCGGAGTAATATCGAAAAATCTGAGGCTAAGCTTATGAACATGTGTGAAAACCTCTTCACGTACATTATAAACTATCTGCTGTCCCGTCAGCTGCAGAATCCAGGTCTGTATCATATTAAAAACAAGCAGCAGTAAAAGCACTATAAAATAAACAATTGCCTTTACAGCAACCGGACTGAACTCTCCCGATTCAACAAATGAATCGATAACTTCACCGAGCAGCACCGGCTTATACAGCTCAAGTGCAGTTATTGCAAGCACAAGCAACAGTGCAAAGACCATACGAAAGGCATACGGTCTTGCATATTTCAACAATCTGAAGAAAACGCCTTTATGCAGTGACTGCTCAATTTCAATTTCTTTATGCGACATAAAAAATCAACCTCATTAGTTATAATTCTCAATCAATTTCTCAAGCTGCTGCTTCTCATAAAGTCTTTCATATATTCCGCCAAGCTTCATGAGTTCATCGTGTGAACCGTATTCCGCAACCTTTCCGTCATCAAGCACCAGTATCTTGTCCGCATTCTGTATGGTTGATATACGATGTGCGATAATAATAGTAGTTTTATCGGCTCTGTTCTGTTTGAGATTTTCCAGAATACGTTCTTCGGTATCGGTATCAACCGCTGAAAGCGCATCATCCAGTATCAGTATCGGCGAATCCTTCATAAGCGCACGCGCAATTGAGCTTCTCTGCTTTTGTCCGCCCGACATTGTTACACCGCGCTCACCGACCAAAGTCCGGTACTTAAGCGGAAACTCAATAATATTATCGTGAACACAGGCAAGCTTAGCCGCCTCCTCGACCTGCTCAAGGTCATTATGCATTTCATCTATTTTCCTGTTCATCTCCGACAGGTCATTTTCCAGTACGTCCTCAATCGCACTGCTCTTGGTCTTAAATATTCTTAAATCAAGCTTCTCCTCGGGAAGCTCAATAACATCACGCACACCGAAAGCAATATTCGCCTGCACCGTATCTGAAAACAGGAAATTGTCCTGCGGTACATATGCAATCTGCTTACGCAGCACCGAAAGAGGAATCTCTTTAATATCGTTTCCGTCAAGCTTTATCATTCCGTCCTCTGCATCATAAAGCCTCAGCAGAAGATTGGCAAAGGTCGTTTTTCCGCTGCCGGTTCTTCCGATAACAGCCAGCGTAGACCCCTTCGGAATCTTTACCGAAACATCCTTAAGTACCTGGCAGCCTGTTGTTTTGTAAGCAAAGGACAGACCGTTTATCTCGATATCTCCTTCAAGCCTGTCGATATTCTTTACATTTTCCCCGTCAACGATTTCGGGCTCTTCTCCAAGTATTTTATTAATACGCTTTACGGATGCACTGCCCTGTGAGAAGAAGTTTATACTGTCTCCGGCTGCAATCATCGGCCATACCAGCATACCTATATACTGATTGAAGGCTACAAACTGTCCGAGTGAAATACTGTCATTTACCACAAGCCAGCCGCCGTAAAGCAGTGTAATAAGTGCCGAAACTCCGATGGTAAAATCAAGTATGGGCATTACTATTGTATTAAGCTTTATTACCTTCAGGTTCATCTCCATGTTATGACGATTTGCCTTTGCAAAAGCCTTGATTTCCCTGCGTTCCTGAACAAACGCCTTTATTACCCTGACTCCGGATATACTCTCCTGTACCTCGTCAGTCATGGTTGAAAACGCATGCTGCTTATCTCCAAAGCGCTTTTCTACCGCCTTACCGTAACGAATCGCTCCCACAAGTATAAATACCATCGGTATACATGCAAGGAGTGTCATCCCGAGATTTACATGAAAAATCATCTTGGTAATTACCATTACGGTCATTATCACGGCATCAAAGGTTGTTATTATCGCAGGACCGAGCGCTGCTCTTATTGATGCTATATCATTTGTAAAATGAGCCATAAGATCGCCCGTCTTATGCTCGTTATAGTAATTTGTAGACAGCTTTGAAAGATGTCCGAACAAATCATTTCTTATCTCATGCTCAATCTTACGCGCCGTTCCGTTAAGGAAATATCTCCATCCGAAGCGTCCCAGAACCATTCCGAGGCCGACAACCAGAATGCCCGTCACGCAGCGTCCGACCTCTGCCATACCATAAGCGCCGCTCTCAAGTCCGTCAGTTACCTCTCCGGTAAGCTCGGGAATATAGAGGCTCAGTAAATCAACCGCAAAAAGCGTAAAGATTCCGAGCAGATATCGAACCCAGTATTTCCTGATATAGCGCCATAGTATCCTCATTTTTCCTCCAAAAGTCATCCGTACCGGACTTTGCTGCCGCGCTGTCCCTGTCATTCCGGCTGCTTTATTATTATTTCATTTATTATCCTGCCGCTCTCCATTACAAAAACGCGATCGCATACGCGTCTTATAAGTCTGTCATCATGCGATATAAAAACATAAGTAAGCCCATACTTTTCCTTAACCTTTGCAAGAAGCCGCAGAATCTGTTCCTGTATTGTGACATCAAGTGCCGAGACAGGCTCGTCAAGCAATATCAAATCCCGCTTCAATACAATCGTCAAAGCGATGGCAATACGCTGCCTCTGACCTCCCGAAAGCTCAGAAACCTTCCTGTCAAGAATCTCAGGTTCCAGCTCAATTGATTCGAGAATTTTTCTTATTTTTTGTTGTCTGGCAGACTTATTATATTTGCCTTTAATTTTCAGCGGTTCTTCAAGTATCCAGCCAACTTTTTTGGCAGGATTCAAACTGCTGTAGGGATCCTGAAACACCATTGCCGGCTGCTCACAGCGTATATCAAAGCTGCCCTCCGTATATTTCTGAAGCCCCGCTATTGCCTTTAACAGTGTGGATTTGCCGCATCCGCTCTCTCCCACCAGCCCGACGATTTCACCCTTTCGGATTTCGAGGCCGATGTCGAAATTCACCTGTCGTTTTGTTCCTCTGCCAAAGAGCTTATTGCTTCTGTCTTTATAGAAAACATTCGCATTTTTTAATACTACCACAGATTCACGTTCAGTTTCAACTGTATTTTTACCCGCAAACGGCCGCTCCGTTGAGAACGCCGCATCAAGAAGCCTGCAGCCGTATTCGGTTGAGGGCTTTGAGAAGTACTCCTGACTCCCCGCATCAGTTTCGTTTACGTCAAGCTCCTCAACAAGTCTGCCGTCCTGCATAACAAGTGCCCTGTCACATACAGTTCCGATAACACGCAAATCATGAGAAATAAGTATAACCGAAGTTCCGTACTTTCTGTTTATTTTCTTTATCAGCTTTAGAATAACATCCTGTATATTGGCATCCAAAGCAGTGGTGGGTTCATCCGCAATTATTATCTCTGCCTTTGCAATAAGCGCCATCGCAATCATAACTCTCTGACGCATTCCGCCCGAAAGCTGATGCGGATACATATCATAAAGCTTATCAACCTCATGAAGTCCGGTATCCTCGAGTGCCTTTACAACACGCTCGCGCTGCTCGTCGTCGCTAAGCTCTACGGCATGAATTTCTAGAACCTCATCAATTTGCTTACCTATTGTCAGAAGAGGATTAAGCGATGTCATAGGCTCCTGAAAAATCATCGCAAGCTTCCTTCCGCGCAGTCTGCAGTATTCAGCCTCCGACAGCTCTGTCAAATCCCTTCCCATATATAATATCGAGCCGCCCGATACGGTCGCCTTCTCAGGTAAGAGTCCCATTATCGCAAGAGACATAAGGCTTTTGCCCGAGCCAGATTCACCCACTATGCCAAGCATTTCGGATTTGCGAAGAGAAAAACTGATTCCGTTAATAGTCTCATCAACCGCATTATCGTCAATGAAGCTCACCTTCAGGTTCTCCACCCTCAGAATATCCTCTGACACAGAATTATCTTCACCCGCTGCGTCAGCATCGTTTTCACCCGTATCGGCTTTTTTCATCGCTTTGCTAAGCTTCTTAATTCTTGATTTAATGCGTTTTACATTGCCGCCCGAGGCTCCGAAGTTTTCACCTATTAAAGTCACGCCCAGTATCACACAGACCATAACTACACCCGTAGAAAGCACATACCAGGGTGCGCTGAATATATATGGCTGTGCCTCGGCAAGCATTCTTCCGAGACTCGGCTCGGGAGGCTGGACACCAAGTCCCAGATAGCTGAGTCCCGCCTCTGCCAGCACGGCATTATTTACACCGACAAGGAAGGTTGAACCGAGAATCGGAAGTGTATTGGGAAAAATATGAACAAAAATAATCCTCAGATTACCCGCACCCATAAGTTTTGCATTAAGAACATAATCCTTCCCCCGCTCCGACCTGAACTCACTTCTCATAATTCGGGCAAAGCTCGGAATAAATACTACCCCGAGCGCAATAACTATATTCATTGTTCCTTTATCAAGCACACTTACAACAACCAGTGCAAGAAGTATACTGGGAAACGATGCCAAAGCATCATTGAACCGCATCAGCAGCTCATCAACGGCGCCGCCGTAGTATCCGGTAAGTGCCCCAATTATTGTACCGATTAAGGCGCCGACCGATACCGTTCCGAGCGCTATTGCAAAGGTTGTTCCTGCACCCTCGATAACGCGCGAAAAGATATCACGTCCGAAATTGTCGGTACCAAACAGATGCTTAAACGAAGGCGGGCTGTTAATAAGCTCCGAATTCATCTCGTTTACGCCGTAAGGCAGCCAGAATATACCGATAATAACCGGGATAAGAATTGCCAACGTCAAAAACAATCCAAGTATCATATTAAGATTTAACTTTTTACCACGCATTCTCATCCCTCCTCTCCTGCTTTTATCCGTTCATATCCGTATTCTGTGCAGACTTCCCGCATAAGTACCGCATTATTTAAGCCTGCTACAGACGCGGATCAAGAAGCTTCTGCAGCACATCAACTATAAAATTCACAATAATAACAACTGCCGCTATATAAATAACTATCGCCTGCACGACCGGAAAGTCTCTGTTTGATATTGACGTAACCAGAAGTCTGCCCATTCCCGGCAGGTTGAACACCTGCTCAATCATAATGCTTCCTGCCATAACCTCGGCAATAATCAATCCGACAAAGGTAATCACCGGCATGAGGGAATTCTTTAATATATGCTTCCACATTATTCCGCGGTCGGAATTTCCCTTTGCACGTGCTGTCCGCACATAATCCTTTGCGCGCTCTCTTCTTATTGAGCTTTTCATAAACTTAACAGTCATTGCCGCCTTCGGAAGTGCTACGGAAATTGCCGGAAAAATCATAAATGCCAGAAAAGCTCCAAAATCCTCATCATACGAGACATATGCTCCCGGCACGAATAACCCGAGTACAATTCCGAACAACAACGTAACAAGAATTCCCTGAAGAAACGGCGGTATCGCCATAAACAGCTGTGACATAAATACCGAGGCTCTGTCGGCGACTCCGTCCTGCTTCTTTGAGGTCAGCAACGCAACCGGAATGGCAATCACAATAATCATTACAACGGACATAAAGGCAAGCGTCAGGGTTACCGGAAGACGCTGTGCAATAAGCTCGTTCACAGTCATTCCGCTGTATTTTATCGAATATCCGAAATCACCCTTTAGCGCTCCTGCCAGCCATGATACAAACCGCTCGGGAAGAGATTTATTATAGCCGTACATCTCTCTTATTGCTTCAAGCTCTTCATCACCGGCATCGATACCCAATTTCGACAGCGCTGCATCTCCCTGTATTACCTGAAACAAAAAAAAGGAAAGCAGAGCTACGAATAATAATGTAAGAATCAGTGATAACAGCTTCTTTGCATAATATTTCATAGTCTGCCTTCCTTCCTACTGTGCCTCTTCGAGTCCTTCTCCGCTATATTGATAATATATGGAGCTCATATCCTGTACATACACCGGATAGAACTTATATCCGCTAATCTGCGGGCTTACGGCAACAAGCTGAACCGGGCTCTGAATATATACCGAAGCCGCATCCTGCGTCAACAGCTTCTGCAGCTCCTTGTAATACTCAGCCTTCTTCTCCTCATCAACAGTCTGCTTTGCACTCTCATAGAGACTGTCAAACTCAGAATTAACATAATTAACAAAATTCTTTCCGGAGGTCGAGGGATAGAAACGTAATACATCCCCGGGAGCAAGCTGGGAATCAAGTCCTACAATGGTAGCCTCAAACTGCCTTCCCTTGTATATCTCCGACAGCCAGGTAGCCCATTCAACAAGCTTAATTTCTGCATTTATCCCCGCACTCTTAAGCTGCTCCACAACCACCTGCGCGGTGCTTACATGGAAGCTGTAATTTGAGGGAACCGAAATCGTAAAGCTTATTCCGTCGGGATATCCGGCTTCGCTAAGAAGCTCCTTTGCCTTTTCCGGATTATATTCGTAATAATTTTCAAGCGATGAATCATAATACTTCGTAAAGCTCGGGAACATATTACTTCCTATAATACTTCCCTTTCCATCACTTACGATATTCAGAATTGACTGTCTGTCAACCGCGTGGCAGACCGCAGCCCTAACCTTAGGGTTATTAAACGGCTCAACCGCATTATTCAGAAACATCGCCTGAACAAGATTCATCGTACCGTCAAGAATAGTATATTTGTTTTCAATCTGTGCCGCCTGTTCTGCCGTAAGATACGGGAACAGATCAATGCTGCCTGCCATCAGCTCAAGAAATGCCGCCTCGGCACTCGCACTTATCTTAAAGGTAACACCGTCAAGATACGGAACTCCTTCAAGATAATAATCCTCATTCTTCTCGAGAACAAGCTTCTGAAGCGGTGCGTATGATACGAATCTGAAGGGACCCGTTCCAACCGGCTTTGATGCCTGCTCTGAATAGTTTTCCGGTATGATGCTGCAGGTAAAATACCCAATCAGCTCCGTATCGGGCTCAGAGAGTACAACCTCTACTCCCTTATCGGTTTTATTAATTTCGGAAATAACAGAAAGTGCCGCTACTACCTGGACCTCAGGATCTTTGGTCTCAAGCATACCGGCACAACGCTTCAGCGAATATATTACATCCTCTGCCGTAACCGCAGCTCCGTTATGAAATTTCACGTTTTCCCTAAGCTCGAAGGTATATTTCATACCATCCGGTGAAATCTCATAGTCTGCCGCTACCGCGGGAACTAAATTACCATCTGTATCAGCCTTTACAAGGCCTTCAAAAACATTATACAAGACTTCCT
>JAZNKQ010000056.1:0-3822 GCA_045578645.1 Lachnospiraceae bacterium | reverse complement strand
AAATCAGCATATCAATGTGATTTTTCAATCTATTCTCCCTTCGGCTGCAATTGAATCATAGAGCACATCAAAGCCGTAATCCATAAACTGTGCTCTGCTTTTCCCAATACAGCGGTTAATATAGGTCTCTTTATTTGAAGCAAGCAAAACAAGTCCGGAAAGCATTCCCCAAAAGCCGAAAACCGTCGGCAGAATTTCAATATCGGAGCGTATTTCCCCCTGCCGGATACCTTCCTGCAGAAACTCTGCCAGCAGCTCAATAATACGCTCACCGATTGCAAAGGTTTCCTTCTCCTCAGGCAGAAAGTCCGTAGTTTCAAAATCGATATTAATAGTCTCGAGAGCAAGCTTAAAATAAAACGGAAACTCCTCCTGATATGTCACCAGACCCTCGCAGATTCTTTTGTAACGTGCCCTCGAACAGCTGCCCTCATTTAGCGCATCACGTATATAGTCATACAGCTTCTGCATGCTCTCCAATACCAGTACACCTATAAGCTCCTCTTTATTTTTCAGATATACGTACAGTGTCGCCTTGCTGTAGCCTGCTTCCCTTGCAATATCGCTCATGGAAGTGCCTTCGACACCTTTTGTCATAAACAGACGCTGGGCAGCATCAGCTATATTTTTACGGTGAACGCTGGGCAGCTCTTTCTTCCTTCTCGCCATATTAATAACCATACCCTTTCCATAACCTGCGAGCTTTGGACCGCAGACACAAAGTCGCGTGCGAAAAATCATAATTTATGATTTTTCACACTATTCCCCATTTCCAAGCGACGAGCCATTAATTAAACTCACGGTTTAATTATAGTCATGTCTTTCATTTTGTCAAGCATGTTTCAAACTTCGCTATTGAATCTGTCAAATTAGTTTTGCTTTTTCCCCAAAAAATGTTATTATTAAGAAAATAAGCAGGAGAGAGTAAGCATGACCCATATAAAACATCGTTCCACCGAATCCATCGAAGATTATTTAGAGACAATTCTCACCCTAAAAAATCGATTAGGACAGGTACGCTCTATTGATATTGTAAGGGAATTGAATTTTACAAAGCCCAGCGTCAGTGTCGCAATGAAAAACCTTCGCGAAAAGGGATATATTACCATGTCGAATGAAGGATATATCAGCCTTACAGAAGACGGAAAAGCACAGGCAGAGCATGTGCTTGAAAAACACACACTGCTTACAAACTGGCTCATCAGTCTTGGAGTTGATGAAGAAACCGCTCTTGAAGATGCCTGCCGCATGGAACATGACATCAGTGACAAAAGCTTTTTGGCGATAAAAAATCATATATGTCAATAAAGTAAATACTCCTAATTTTACACCCGCTTATCCCTTCTGCAGCGAAGCCTCGTATGCGGCTCTTACGGCATGCGCAAGCTGATCCGCACACGAAGTGGGTCTTCTTCCGCACGTGATTCCCTTGCACTTTTCCTCAATCTGCTCAACGGTCCAGCCGTCCAGAATAAGCAGTATCGCCTTTAGATTACCGTTGCATCCTCCGGTAAAAACGATATTTCTTACAATATTTCCTTCAAGCTCAAGCTTAATATTGGTTGAACAGGTATCTTTTGTTTTATAATTGAATTCCATATTAATAACCATACCCTTTCAATAACCTGCGAACTTTGGGTCGCAGGCACAAATTCGCGTGTGAAAAATCATAAAATTTCATTTTCTAATCTCCTCCGATACAATTATCTGAGTAATTTTGCTATTTCAGAATCAATTGCTTCCGGTTTCTTGGTAGGCGCAAACCTTGCCACAACCTTTCCCTGTCTGTCAACCAAAAATTTTGTGAAATTCCATTTCACATTGCTTCCCATTAAACCACCCTTCTGACTTTTCAGAAATGAAAACAAAGGCTCCTCATTTGCTCCGTTTACATCAACCTTAGCAAACTGCTGAAAGGTAATTCCGTATCGTGAATTACAAAAATCCGTTATTTCCTCATCTGTTCCGGGTGCCTGGTTGCCAAACTGGTTGCACGGAAAATCTAAAATTTCAAACCCCTGTGCCCGATACTTTTCATATAAATCCTGCAATCCCTCAAACTGCGGAGTAAAACCGCATCCTGTTGCAGTATTCACAATGAGTAAAACCTTACCCTCATAATCCTTAAGTGATACCTTCCCGCCATCTTTTCCCTTTACCTTGTAATCATAGATGTTCATGCTGCTGCCTCCTTGAATTGTTTTAAATTGAATTGCATGCAATTTATTATCTTGGTTAGAATGTACGCAATATAATTGTGTCTGTCAATATCGAATTTAAATAATTTAATTTTTTTGAAAAGGGACTGCCGGAATATGATATGCACTCGAAATCCCGGATACATATCATATTCTGACAGTCCCTTCAGTTATTTATTCATATTTAGGGCTCTACAATATTAAAACCGTTAAAGCCTGAATTGCTAAGTGCACTCAAGTTATCCGCAAACAGCCTCAGCAGTTCTGTATCTCCCTCAACCTTTGCCGCCTGTAAAAACGCATCGACATTTCTTTGCAGTAGATAGAGCAGTGCATTTTTCTTACAGGTAGCCGAAACATCAAAATCCCTGTCCTCTGCATTTTCATAGACAAGAACAACACCGTTTATTATCTGAAGCATATACTGCTCCTGTGTATCAGGCAGTGTAAAGCCGATTGTAAAGCTCCTGTCCTCCAATGCCTGCTTGTCCAAAAGAATGCCCATATAGTCAAATATCATCGATGCAGTCATCGCCATCTGGACGCCTCCGCCTGCTGCTGCCTGTCCGGAGGTTGAAGAGTTATTACCGTTACGCAGCTCAAGTGCAGCTGTTAAATAAGCATTTCTCCATGCCCCCGATTCCGACTGGTATCCCAGCTGCTCAAGCGCATCGGCACATAAAAGACGTGCTGCCTCATTCTCGGGATCCGCAAATACAAGGGTATTTGTGATTTCTGCTACCCAGCGATAATTGCCCGCATCATAATCAGCCTTTGCCATTCGTAATACTTCGTTTGTGTCCCCAAGATATTCCACCCACTTCTTTGCGCTCTCAGTCGGAGTAAGAGGATTAAGATTTACGGGATTAGCATCATACCAGCCCATATACTTCTGATAAACCGCCTTTGAGTCATGTGCCACAGTACCGTAATATTGACGGACATACCAGACCTTTTCCAGTGCCTCGGGCAGCTTAATCATGTTTGAAATCTCATCGGAGGTATATCCCTGATTAATATAGGTGAGGGTCTGGTCATTTATAAATTTATACACAGCCGCGGTATTAACCAGATATTCATTAACAACATCGTTTCCCCAATGCGGCCAGTTATGCGACTGGAAGGTCACCTCCGCATTCTTACCGTAAAACGAAATTGCCTCGGCAATATATTTTGCCCACTCAGCGCCGTCACGAACCTGAGCGCCGCGCAGTGTATAAAGATTATGAAGAGTTCCCGTACAGTTTTCTGCCACCCAAAGTGCCTTAAACTGCGGCAGCCAGGTATTCATCTCGGCAGGTGCCTCGGTACCCGGCGTCAGCTGAAATTCCATCTCAACACCATCTATAACGATAGTTTCACCGGTCTTTGTAATCTCATATGTCGGTGCAAGGAATGAAAAGGTTCCGGTAGACTGTCCGATTCCGATGCCCATCGCAAGCTTTCCCTTCACACCGGCCTCAAGCAATACACCGTACTGATAGTTGGCACGACGCCCCATGGCTTTACCGGCATAAATATTCTCCGAAACGGCATACTCTGCAAAGCCCTCAGGCACGATAATCGGAATTTTGCCTCCCGATACCTGCTGCTCTATAGGAAGTGTACTGTCTGCAGCATCGTC
>JAZNKQ010000055.1:0-2366 GCA_045578645.1 Lachnospiraceae bacterium | reverse complement strand
GAACGTCGTGAGACAGTTCGGTCCCTATCCGGCGCAGGCGGAGGATATTTGAGAGGAGCTGTCCTTAGTACGAGAGGACCGGGATGGACGAACCTCTGGTGTACCGGTTGTCATACCAATGGCACGGCCGGGTAGCCAAGTGTGGACGGGATAAACGCTGAAGGCATCTAAGCGTGAAGCCTCCCTCAAGATGAGATATCCCATAACATAAGTTAGTAAGACCCCTTGAAGACGACGAGGTAGATAGGTCGGAGGTGGAAGTGTGGTAACATACGTAGCTGACCGATACTAATAGGTCGAGGGCTTGACCTGAGGTTTAGAGGTGGATGACCTCTTGTTCAATATATGCATTTATTAATTAAATTTTGGCCTAGTGGCTCAGTTGGTTAGAGCGCCGCCCTGTCACGGCGGAGGTCGTCGGTTCGAGTCCGATCTGGGTCGTTGTTTCGGGATCTTAGCTCAGCTGGGAGAGCATCTGCCTTACAAGCAGAGGGTCATAGGTTCGAGCCCTATAGGTCCCATTAAAAATTAAATATGCCGATGTGGCTCAACGGCAGAGCAGCTGATTTGTAATCAGCAGGTTATCGGTTCGAATCCGATCATCGGCTTTATGGGTGGATTCCCGAGTGGCCAAAGGGGGCAGACTGTAAATCTGTTAGCGATGCTTTCGAAGGTTCGAATCCTTCTCCGCCCATTAGTTCTCTTTTACAGAGAACTTTTTATTAATATCGCGGGGTAGAGCAGTCTGGAAGCTCGTCGGGCTCATAACCCGGAGGTCGTAAGTTCAAATCTTACCCCCGCAACTCTGTTTACATCAGATATTCTGATATACAGAAGAAATTGAATATTATATGCCCAGATAGCTCAGTTGGTAGAGCAGAGGACTGAAAATCCTCGTGTCACTGGTTCGATTCCGGTTCTGGGCACTGAAACCACTTATCAGTTATTGATCAGGTGGTTTTTTGCTTTATAGTAGTCTTTTTTAGGAAATAGTGTGAAAAATTACATCGATATGCTGATTTTTCACAACTAACCTTGGTTAGTTTGGCTATCTTGTGCTGAAGCGTCACAAATAAGCCCCTGTCCGGCGAAAGAAATCACATTCGCGAATTTCTTGCGCGGATTATTACGCTACGCTTCGGAATGGGGATTAGTATGGAAGATAAAACAGCATTGTTAAAGGAATGGATAGACGGCAGTAATAATATAGTGTTTTTCGGAGGGGCGGGAGTATCAACGGAAAGCGGTGTTCCTGACTTTCGAAGTACGGATGGCCTGTATAATCAGGAATATGCTTATCCTCCGGAAGTAATTTTAAGTCGCGGCTTTTTTATGAAGAATACAAAGGAGTTTTATCGTTTTTATAAGGAAAAACTCTTATTTAAGGGAATTGAGCCCAATATAACACACAGAAAGCTTGCAGAATGGGAGGCACAGGGAAGGCTTAAAGCCGTAGTAACGCAAAATATTGATTGTTTGCATCATATGGCAGGGAGTAAAGAGGTGCTTGAGCTTCATGGGACAATTACGCGTAATTACTGCATGAATTGTAAAAAGCAGTTTCCGTTTGACTATATAATAGAATCAGAGGATGTTCCTCATTGTGATAATTGCGGCGGTGTTATTAAGCCTGATGTTGTTCTTTATGAAGAAAGTCTGAATGACGGTGTGTTGATGAAGGCAATTAAGTACATATCTGAGGCGGAGGTTTTGATTGTTGCCGGTACATCTTTATCGGTATATCCCGCAGCCGGATTAATTAATTATTATTCGGGTAATAAGCTTGTACTTATTAATAAAACGCCGACGGAATATGACGGAAAAGCAAATATGGTGATAAATGCAGGACTCGGAGAAATTTTTAGTCTACTGTAGTCTGTGAAGCTTCAGCTTTATATAAGCGATTACAGCGGTTAAGTATGTATTAATACGGAGAAAGTGATTAACTTATGAAGAAGCGCACAAAAGTACTGATAATTACAAATATTATTATTCTGGCTATAGCAATAGTAATTGCGTGTATTATTTTGCTTGGAGACAGGAGCCAAAAAGAGGGCGGAAACGCTACTCGTAGTGATGTTTCTGAAAACAGTAGTATAGCAAAGAATGATTCTTCCGAAGTCGTAAAACAGGAAGAGGAAACAATAAGAGAAGCCGAGGTTACGGGAACTGAAGAGGCCGGAAACGATGAGATAAGCGGCGGGGCAGGAACAAAGGCCGGAAACGATGAGATAAGCAGCGGGGCAGGAACAAAGGTCGGAAGCAATGAGATAAGCAGCGGGGCAGGAACAGAGGCCGGAAGCAATGAGATAAGCAACGGTGAGACAGGAACAGAGGCCGAAGGCAGCGAAATAGGTGACGGAGGG
>JAZNKQ010000054.1:0-15853 GCA_045578645.1 Lachnospiraceae bacterium | reverse complement strand
GACGAAGCTTATTCTTAATGATGAACGGTATATTAACAAAACAGTTCTTATTAAGAATAGAGATAACTGCCATTACACATGCAGCCGCTGCACCAAGTACCGTTGCAAGTGCTGCACCTGCGATACCCATTGCGGGAAAACCGAGGTTGCCTTCAATAAGAAGGAAATTGAATATTAGGTTTACGGTATTTGATGTAATATGCGTACGCATTGTAATTTTTGTGTTACCGGAGCCTCTCTGGGCGGCGTTGATTGAAAGCTGAAGGCAGTTAAAAATCATTCCTCCCATTATTATGCGGCAGTAGGTAACCGCATCCTCGTGCGTGTCTGCATTTGAACCGCAAAGCGTTATTATCGGGTCTGCAAAGGATACAAACACAATGCTTGCAATGATTCCTGCAAATAATGCAAATGTGAGAGCAGTAATCAGAATAGTATTTGCATCCTCACGTCTATTTTCGCCTCTTCTTCTTGCAACAAGTGCTGAAACCGCAACATTTGTGGCAATAAACGGTGCCAGAGCAATAAATTTAGGCTGTGTTGTAAGTCCGACTGCGGCAACCGGACCAGAACCCAGTCCGCTTACCATAAGGGAGTCTATCATTGCCGTAAGTGCGGTAAAAAAAGATTCAATAATTGCGGGCCATGCCATTTTGATGGCAGGTCTCATAGTTTCTGCCTTTGGCAGATGAAATTTGCCCATAATGATTCACCAGCTTATCTGTTAATTTCTGTCGCTTCACGAAGCCATTCGTTTTCTTCAACGGTAAGATACGGAGCAAGACTGTTCCTAACAAGCTCGTGGTAGCTGTTAAGTGCTGCAATTTCCTTTTCCGACATCTCATCAAAGTTAACTGCTTTAAGGTCAAACGGTGCCAGTGTGAGAACTTCAAAGCACATGAACTGACCGTATTCGTTCTTAATATCCTTTTTACAGAGAATATCATTTTCAAGTCTGATTCCGTGACTTCCGGCAATGTAAATACCGGGTTCATCGGTAATTACCATACCCTCCTTCAGTACTGTCATGGAATTCCTTCCGTTACCGACTCTCCAATGGAAGCCCTGCGGCCCCTCATGAACATTAAGGAAGAAGCCGAGACCGTGTCCGGTTCCGTGATTATAGTCAAGGGCGTTGTCCCAGAAGGGCTGTCTTGCAAGAATGTCTAAGTTTGCACCGGTACAGCCTTCAAGGAATCTGGCACTTGAAAGATTAAGATTTGCGCGTAAAACAGCCGTGTAATGCTTTTTCATCTCGTCTGTAACGGGACCGAGAGCAATGGTTCTTGTAATGTCGGTGGTTCCGCCCGGGAATTGTGCACCGGAATCGATAAGCAGGAAGCCGTGAGGCTCAAGTGCAATATCGCTTTCCTCTGTGGGTTCATAGTGAATAATGGCACCGTGTGCACCGTATCCGGCAATTGTATCAAAGCTTATATCGGAAAAACCTTCCTGTTCCTCTCTGAAGTGTCTGAGAAGGTCAACCACCGTAAGCTCTGTCATAGGGGTCTTTCCTATGTTTTTATCAAGATAGTACAGAAACTTTGTTACCGCAACACCGTCCTTGATATTTGTTTCTTTTAAGTTTTTGATTTCTGTTTCATTTTTGATTGATTTAAGGAAGGTTGTAGGGTTCTGCTCCTTAACAAGCTTAACATTTTCCTCAAGCAGGAGCAGCAGGGAATAATTCAGTCTGTCCGGGTCAATCAGAACAGTGCAGTCGCGAAGAGCTGCGGCATAATTATAAATGTCATTATAGGCCTTTAAAGTTACGCCGATTTTTGAAAGATAGGCTCTTAATGTATCGGTAACAGCCTTATCATTTACAAAAAGCAAAGCCTCGTCCTGAGTAATGGCAGCATAGGATAAAAACACGGGATTACAGGGTACATCGCTGCCACGCAGGTTAAAAAGCCATGCAATATCGTCGAGAGAGGTGAGAATATGACAATCGGCCTTTTTCTCTGACATTTTCTCTCTGAGAATTGCAAGCTTTTCTGATGCATCACATCCGCTGTATTTGATATCATGTATGAAAATATTCTCGGAAGATATTGTGGGACGATTCTGCCATATGCGGTCAACAAGATCATTTTTAAAATTTATTGTAATACCTTTCTCAGAAAGGATTTCCTTAAGCCGGCATCCGAAACGTGTATCAATTACACGACCGTCAAAACCGAGCACACCGCCCTCAGGCATATTTTTTTTCAAATATTCTTCTATAGTGGGGACATTTTCCTCACCCATTCGGAAAAGCTCAATAGTGCTTCCGGCTAACTGTTCCTCGGCCTGAAGGAAATATCTTCCGTCAGTAAACAGGCCGGCTTCTTCGGCTGATACTACAAGAGTTCCGGCAGAACCGGTAAAGCCTGACATAAATTCACGCGCCCGGAAGTATTCTCCGACATACTCCGACTTATGGAAATCAGATGTCGGAATAATATAAAAATCAATTTTTTCTTTGGACATTTCAGCACGAAGTGCTGCTAAACGTGTTTTAATCATGATAGTCTCCATTTCAGATAATTCAAATTTATACATTTCTAATTAGTATACTACTAAAATTTTATAAAATAAAGTATGAGTAAAGATTTAGTTATCCGACTTGATTTTTTTGAGTTCTTGTAGTATACCGTATTAGGTATGTGTTTTTATACGAAAGTTGAGGTATATATGGATATATTAAAAATGATTCTTTTCATTTTCCTGATAATATGTGCCGTATCGGTGAGTTTTACGAGGAGCATTCTTTCTGCAATTGTTATTTTCTCAGCATACAGTCTCATAATGTCAGTAATATGGATTATAATGGAATCCCCGGATCTTGCGATTACGGAGGCTGCAGTAGGTGCCGGAGTAACAGGAATACTGTTTTATGCAACATTGAAGAAGATTAATCAGATAGATGTTGAAATGGAGTTTAATAATGGCAAAGAAAAGGATAAAGAATAAAAAATACTCAAGGGAAGTATTACCTGAGCGTTCTATAAACAGTTTTATGCATTTTTACCGCATCGGCGGGATAGTTATGATAGCGTTGCTGTTTGTGATGCTTCTTATTACAGTGCTCTATTTGCCTGAAATCGGAGCAGCATCAAATCCTGACAATAATGAGGTTGCAGAGCGGTATATTGAAAGCGGTCTTGAAGAAACGGGTGCGGTAAATATAGTATCGGGAATGATTCTCGACTACAGAGCCTTTGATACCTTCGGCGAATCATGCGTATTATTTATTGCGACAATATGTGTTACCATAATGCTGCGTATAGACAGTCGCGAGAAAGGAACATCTGCGGAAGAGTCTGATGACCGGCATTATGAGCCGAGGCACGATGTTATTTTTCAGAAATGTGCAAAGGTTATTATACCGGTAGTTATGGTATTTGGTATCTATATTATTCTGAACGGACATCTTTCTCCGGGTGGAGGGTTTTCGGGCGGAGCAATTCTCGGTGCAGGATTAATACTGTACATAAATGCTTACGGCTTTACGAAAACAGAGCGCTTTATGACTGCGAAGCTTATTAAGCTGGTAACCTTTTTTTCACTGCTGGTTTACTGTCTTGCAAAAAGCTATTCATTCTTTACAGGTGCAAATCATATTGAATCCATGATTCCTCTCGGAACACCGGGGGCAATACTAAGCAGCGGACTTATTCTTGTTTTGAATATTTGTGTAGGACTTGTAGTTGCATGCACAATGTATTCCTTTTATGCACTTATGAGGAGAGGTAGAATCTGATGTATGAAACGATTATAAACCATATGAATGACATCGTTGCCGTAACACTTTTTGTTATCGGATTTGCAACGCTGTTATTTCATAAGAACATGATCAAAAAAATCATAGGTTTAAATATTATGGATACCGCAATTTATCTGCTTCTGGCATCCCAGGGATATATTAACGGAAGAAAGGCACCGATTGTTGTTGACGGGATTCAGTCGGCGGAGGCATATATAAATCCGGTACCGAGCGGTCTTGTTCTCACCGGAATTGTTGTATCGGTAAGTGTTACGGCGCTGATGCTTTCGCTAACAATAAGAATGTATAAGAAATATCATACTCTTGACTTAGACCGGATACTTATGCTTGTTAAGAAGGAGGATTAGACATGGAATTTATAAAGAATTTTCCCTTCTTTTCAATCATGATTTGTATGTTTTCCGCAATACTGTCATCAATACTTAAGTCTAGGGCCGCAAGATATCTTACTATAATTGCACTTGGAATTATTGCCCTGCTTTCGGCAGGACTTCTGGCATACCTTGTCGGCAGCGGAGAAAGCTACGTATATATGATGGGACATTTCCCGGCACCCTGGGGAAATGAGCTTCGTGCCGGTCCGCTTGAGGCATTGATGGCACTGTTTGTATCCGTAATCGGACTGCTTTCCGTAATCGGAGGAATGGAAGCGGTTAAGTTTGATATTGAAAAGAGCAAGGGGAATTTATTTTTTCTTATTGTTGATTTAATGATGAGTTCGCTTCTTGCTATGATATATACGAACGATTTGTTTACGGCATATGTATTCATTGAAATTAATACCATAGCCGGATGCGGACTGATTATGATAAGACAAATCGGAAAAACAACGGTTACCGCTATGCGGTATATGATCATCAGTCTTTTGGGCTCCGGTCTTTTCCTGATTGGAGTGACTCTTTTATATACACTGACAGGACATCTGCTTATGTCAGATATAAAGGAATCTGTTGCATTGCTTGTTGAAAATCAGGAATATGGGATAATTATAGCGGTTATTATCGGACTTATTACGGTCGGAATTGCAATTAAATCAGGACTGTATCCGTTCCATATCTGGATTCCCGAGGCATACGGATATTCAAATGTTAGTTCAAGTGCAATGCTGTCAAGTATTATATCTAAGGGATATATTTTCCTTCTTATCAAAATTTACTACAGAGTCATAGGTATTGACATTGTTGTAAGCAGTAAGGTTATCAATATTATATTCGTATTTGGAGTTATCGGAATCATAATGGGTTCGGTAAGTGCAATTCGTGAGAAGAGTATAAGAAAGATTATAGCATTCTCATCTGTTGCTCAGATTGGATATATATACCTTGGAATCGGTCTCGGAACAAAGGCCGGAATTATTGCCGCGCTTTTCCATATTCTTTCGCATGGTGCGACGAAGTCATTATTATTTATCTCGTCTTCGGAATTTACTGAAGGCTCACATACAAAGAAGCTTGATGAGCTTACGGGACTCGGAAAAAAATATCCGATTTCTGCACTTGTTTTTACTGTCGGTGCATTTTCGATGGTTGGTTTTCCGATGCTGTCAGGCTTTATATCAAAGCTTTTGTTCAGTGATGCTGCAATGGAGAGCAGAAATAAATTGTTCATTGCTTTGTTTGCACTTGCCGTAAGTACTATACTGAATGCAATATACTTTTTAAGAATAGTTGTAAATCTATATTCTACACATATCGTATGGCATCACGGAAAGCTTGTTGAGGTTGACGAAGAAAAAGCAGAGAAGGCAGCACAGATGGTGCGTGAGAATGCTGAGATATCTAATAAGCTTGTCTATAAAAACAGACAAAAGGTTCTGTATTTTGCTGCCATATTGGCGTTAACGGCTATTAATTTCGGTCTTGGAATGTTTTCACAGCCGATAATTGATATAATAGAAAAGGGACTGGGTCTTTTCGGATAATATATACATGCGGAGGAGATTATGGGCGAACTGATGCTTTTACTACCGATATTAATTCCGGTAATCGGAGGTCTTTTGGTTTGGTGTATTCCTGCATTAAAGGACAGAAAAAAGAGAAATACATATGTATTCGTTATATTGCTTCTTACGGCTGCTGTAACCCTCTTTACCTGCTGGGGAAACGAGGGTGTCCTTACACTTTGGAGCTTTACGGATAAAATCGGAGTTTCTTTCAGAATTGATAATGTAACAAGGCTTTTTGCTACATTAATGTCTGTTGTATGTCTTCTTGTAGGCGTATTTGCGTTTGAATATATGAAGCATGAGGAAAATGAGAAACGCTTTTTTGCCTTTTATCTGATAGTAATCGGAACTTTAAACGGTATATATATGTCATCGAATCTTGTAACTATGTATTTGTTCTATGAAATGATGACATTAACGTCATTACCGCTTGTACTGCATAATTTGAGCGGTGAGGCTGTTGCTGCGGGTAAAAAGTATTTGTTTTATTCTGTCGGAGGGGCATTTCTTTCACTAATTTCAATTTTCTTCATATGTCTGTATTCCGAAAGCTGCGAATTTACTCCGGGCGGATTTATTAATATGGAAAGTCTGGCAGGAAAAGAAGAGCTTTTACTGGTATTTGTTTTTCTGGCAATTATCGGCTTTGGATGTAAAGCAGGTCTTTTTCCTCTTCAGGACTGGCTTCCGACTGCACATCCGGTTGCACCGGCACCTGCAAGTGCTGTACTTTCGGGTATTATTACGAAATCAGGTGTAATAGCCATTATACGAATTATATTTTACAGTGTCGGCTCTGATTTTATTAAAGGAACCTGGGTTCAGTACGCGTGGATGATATTATCGCTTGTCACCGTTTTCCTCGGTTCAATGATGGCGTATTCGGAAAAGCTCATGAAAAAGAGATTTGCGTATTCTACCGTGAGCCAGGTATCATATGTCCTGTTCGGATTATCAACGCTTAATGCAGCCGGTGTACTGGGAGCACTTTTACATGTGATTTTTCACTCGGCAATTAAGGATACGCTGTTCCTTGTAGCAGGAGCGATAATCTTTAAAACAGGAAAGACATCGGTTGATGATTTACGTGGAATCGGCAAAAAAATGCCGGTTACAATGTGGTGCTTTACACTTGTTTCGCTGGCACTTGTGGGAATCCCTCCCTTAAGCGGATTTATAAGTAAATGGCATCTGGCTTCAGGAGCATTATCCTCAGGTGTGGGTGCATGGGGATATATCGGGACGGCTGTATTGCTTATTAGCGCACTATTAACAGCAGGATATCTTATGCCGATAACAATTAACGCATTTTTTCCCGGAAATGATTTTGATTATAAAGAAAATAAACGTGATGAAGCAGGAAAGCTTATGCTGATTCCTTTAGTAATACTGACAATTGCTGCAGTATTTTTCGGGATGTTCCCCGGATGTCTTACTGATGGCATTACACAGATAATTAACTCACTTGGTTTATAAGATATTGAAGAATTGAGGTTCTGATATGTTAGCAGCTTTACCGATAATTTTGCCACTGCTTTTCGGGGCATTATTATTTATTCTGAAAATTAAAAGCAGAAGAGTACGAAACGCATATGTTTTTGCTGTTACGGTAATTAATGCCGTGATTTGCTTCCTTGTAATGATATATTTAAAGAATAATGTTGTTGTACTGTTCAATCTTACCGAAAATCTTGACATCAGCTTTAAAATAGATGATGCCGGCTGCATATTTGCAGGACTTGTATCTGTTTTATGGCCTCTTGCTTCACTTTACGCTTTTGAATATATGGAGCATGAGGTAAGGCAAACCTCGTTTTTCGCATTTTATACAATGACACTTGGTGTTGTTATCGGTATAGCATTTGCGGAAGATATACTGACTATGTATGTGTTCTACGAAGTACTTACACTTGTTACCTTCCCGCTGGTTATGCATCCGATGACTGCCGAGGCGATGAAAGCGAGCAGAACCTATCTTTGTTATTCTCTTGGCGGAGCCGCATTTGCGTTTGTCGGTATCATTTTCATAATGAATTACGGTGAAACACTTGATTTCACATATGGCGGTGTAATGGGGGCACAGGATGAAGGTAATATTGCTTTGCTTCTGTTTGTGTTTATCGTGGCTTTTTGCGGGTTCAGTGTCAAAGCCGCAATGTTCCCGTTTTCAAGATGGATAATAAAGGCCGCAGTTGCACCGACTCCTGTTACAGCCTTACTTCATGCGGTTGCTGTTGTTAAGGCGGGAGCTTTTGCAACAATAAGACTTTCGTATTATATATTTGGGGCAGATTTTATCAGAGGAACATGGGCGCAGGCTGTTGTTATGGTTCTTACTGTTATAACCATACTGTACGGCTCCGGAATGGCAGTAAAGGAAAGACATTTCAAGAGAAGGATGGCTTATTCAACAATAAGTAATCTTTCATATATACTTTTCAGCGTCACTTTAATGACACCTATGGGACTTGTTGCCGCATTTACACACCTGCTGATGCATGCGGTCATTAAAATATGTTCATTCTATTGTGTCGGCTCGGTAATGCATAAGACAGGTAAGAACTATATTGATGAGCTTGACGGACTTGGACGAAGGATGAAGGCAACATTTGCCTGCTTTACTGTTTCTGCACTTGCTTTGACTGGTATTCCGCCTCTTTCGGGTTTCATCAGCAAGTGGAGAATAGCAGAGGCTGCCATTGATTCGGGAAGTGTTCTTAGCTATATCGGAATCGGAAGCATTATTGTATCAGCATTATTAACAGCAATATATATGATAAGCATTATAATCAGAGCATATTTCCCGCAGGAGAATAAGGTTTGTGATAATTTTGAGGCTGCACATGATCCCGGAATATGTATGAAGCTTCCGGTTATTATTTTTGCGGGAGCTACTGTAATAATGGGAATATTTTGGAAGCCCGTTATCGGTATGATTGAAAATATAATTATGTAATAAATGATTTTGTAAAGTAAAAGGAAAGGTAAGGTTATAAGAGTGTCCGGAAGCATTTTTGTCTTATTATTAGTGTTATGGCCGATGCTGGCGGCGTTTATAGTATATATTACTGGACGTTTCAGCAAGCGTATAAGAGATTTTGCCGTAGTAGTTTCTGTTCTGGCAGAGGCTGCGATCTATTTCGCATGTGTAATAATGGCGCCATTAGCTTTCCGGCTTGATGACTTTTGCGGTCTCGGAATAAGTCTTGAATTCTATGATTTCAGACTGATATATACAGGAATAGCAGTGTTTATGTGGATGATGACTGCGATTTTCTCATGTGAATATTTTAAGCACTACAGGAATAGAAACAGGTATTATTTCTTTTTTCTTATGACACTTGGTGCAACGATGGGAGTATTTTTGTCGGCAGACCTTTACACTACCTTTATTTTCTTTGAGATAATGTCTTTAACATCATATGTCTGGGTAGCACATGATGAAAGCAGGGCTTCCTTAAGGGCGGCAGGAACCTATCTTGCAGTTGCGGTAATCGGCGGTCTTGTAATGCTTATGGGAATTTTTATTTTGTATAATAAGCTTGGAACGCTTAGAATCGATGAACTTTATAATGCCGTAAGCACCCTGCGAAGTGTTTCGGGAGATGACAGCAGTATTTTTGCGGCGGGAATTCTTATTCTTTTCGGATTTGGTGCCAAGGCAGGTATGTTCCCGTTACACATATGGCTTCCGAAGGCACATCCTGTTGCACCGGCGCCTGCAAGTGCACTTTTATCCGGAATTCTTACTAAGTCAGGAATATTCGGTGTTCTTATACTTTGCTGTGAGATGTTCAGATACAATCATGAGTGGGGAACAATTATCCTTATTCTCGGTGTGATTACAATGGTTGGCGGCGCGGTTCTTGCTTTATTCTCTGTTGATCTTAAAAGAACGCTTGCATGCTCTTCAATGTCACAGATAGGCTTTATACTTGTGGGAGCTGCCATGCAGTGCTTCCTTGGTGAAGAAGGGGCGCTTGCCTCAACAGGAACCCTTTTGCATATGGTTAATCATTCAATGTTTAAGCTGCTTCTGTTTATGGTGGCGGGTTCTGTTTATATGAAGCTTCATAAGCTCAATCTAAATGATATACGAGGATACGGAAGAAATAAGCCGTTTTTAAAAGCGGTTTTTGCAATAGGAGCGATGGGAATTGCAGGTGTTCCGCTTTTAAGCGGATATGTCAGCAAAACGCTTATTCATGAATCAATTGTTGAATATATTGCTCATGCCGGTACAGAAAGTGCATTGGTTACGGTTCTGTTTACAGCAGTAGAATGGTTGTTCCTGATAAGCGGAGGAATGACCGCGGCATATATGCTTAAGCTTTTTACAGCCGTTTTTGTTGATGAGGGCGAGCATGATAAAAATGACAGATATATTAGCCTGCCATCAAAGGCAGCATTAATTTTGCCGACTGCTATAATAATTGTATTAGGAACTGTTCCGTCCATCTTTATTAACAAAATCGGCGTTAAAATGCTGTCCTTTACGGCATGTCACGAGTATGAGATTCTTGATGAGCTTCATATGTTCAGTCTGACAAACCTAAAAGGATCAGCGATATCACTGTTAATCGGAATCGTAATATTTATACTAATCAGAAGATTTCTTACTGTTAAGGATAAAAACGGTATAAGACAGTATCTTGATAAATGGCCTTCATGGCTTGATATAGAAAACGGAATTTACAGACCGTTGCTGCTGAAAGCTTTACCGTCAGTATTTACCTTTCTTTTTGAAAAATTATGTGTCGATTTGCCGAAGATAATCGGAAGGGCAGTTCTGTTTATAGTAAGCAAAGCTGCTGTAATTATTTCAGCAATACCTGAGCTGATGATTAAACTGCTGAGGGAATTTGTATTCTGTGATTTAAAAGAGAATAAGGAGCATCGTATTGCTGAACGTATGAGGAAATCATATTTGAAGCATGAGAGAAATGTAAGTATAATCTCGGCAAGTATTTCATTCGGTATGCTTTTGCTCTGTCTTGGTCTTTGCTTTACATTGTTTTATCTAATCAGCTTGCTATTTTAAAAAACATGTGTTAGAATATAACAAAACATGAAGAATTGGAGGCTGAATATGGCAAACGCATTAGATGTTAAGTATATCAACCCTTTTGTGAAAGCAACCATATCGGTACTTGAAATGCTTGGAATGCAGGGTGGACACATAGGGAAACCTTCACTTTCCGAGCTGGTATTTAATGAGACAACCTTTCTTATTCAGGTTGGTGTAACCGGTGCCATGAAGGGACAGGTATTTCTCGGGATGTCCGATGAGCGCGCAAAGGGAATTGCAAGTGCAATGATGATGGGAATGCCGGTTGAATCATTAGACCCCATGGCCTGCTCGGCACTTGGTGAGCTTGGAAATATGATTCTCGGAAACACCGCAACCCTGTTTTCAAATATGAATATTATATTTGATATAACACCGCCTCTTTCAATGTACGGAAAAGCAATAAGACTTCAGTCTGACATACCGGCGGTTTCAATTCCGATTCTTCTTGATAATAATGAATACATAACCTTATATATCTGCATTAAGGAGCAGGAAAAAAAATAGCTTAAAAAGGACTGTCATAGTCCTTTTTTTAATTCTTCTGCATATAATAATATGAATTTTGATTGAGCCTGTTATTTGGCGGAAATGAGGTTATATGCAGATTCACGTTGTGAATTACGGAGAAACGCTCGAAAGCATTGCGGCAAGGTATAATATAAGCACTTCGCTGCTTCAGAAAATCAATATGCTGCCCAATCCGGAAAATCTACTGGTAGGTCAGGATATAGTAATAGCCTATCCAAACCTGATACATACCGTAAGGACCGGAGAAGGAGCCGATACTATTGCGGCACAATACGGAATAAGTCTTCGTGAATTGTATCGGAATAATCCGGATATTGCAAACGGGAGAGAGCTCTTTGAAGGAGAGAGTCTGATTATAGAGTTTGTTGAAACGCAGGAGCGTCCCGTTAAGCGTATTACAGGCTATGCATATCCTAATATAGACCGGGAAATCCTTTATAAGACACTTCCTTATCTGACTTATCTTACAATCTTTACATACGGCTTTAGCGAGGACGGAGAGCTTGTTACAATTGAGGATGATGAGCTGATTGCAATTGCGAGGAGCTATGGAACTGCACCTATAATGCTCGTGTCAACGCTGACACCCGGAGGCGGTTTCAGCAACAGACTTGCAAATATTATGCTTAATAATGCTCAAATACAGCAAAAGCTGATTGATAATATTATCAGAACCTTAAAGGAAAAGAAATACTATGGTCTTGATATTGACTTTGAATATGTATATGAAAGAGACCGGGAAGCTTATGTGTCCTTTATTGAAAACATAACCGAACAGTGTAATGCCGAGGGCTTTGAGGTGATGGTAGCCCTGGCACCGAAAACCTCATCGACGCAGCGAGGTCTTTTATACGAAGCACATGATTACGGTGCAATCGGAGCCGCTGCAGATTATGTTCTTCTTATGACCTATGAATGGGGGTATTCCGCCGGACCTCCGATGGCGGTTGCTCCGATAAATAAAGTTCGTGAGGTGCTTGATTATGCCGTTACGCAGATTGAAAGAGAGAAAATATTCATGGGTGTACCCAATTACGGATATGACTGGCGACTTCCGTTTATTAGGGGAGAATCAAAGGCTCCGTCCATAGGGAATGTGGAAGCTATAGAGCGCGGCGTGCAGTATCGCGTATCAATACTCTTTGATGAAAAGGCACAGTCACCGTACTATTATTATACGGATTCTAACGGTCAGGCACATGTGGTATGGTTTGAAAATGCGCGAAGTATTATGGCTAAGGGCAATCTGGTTGATGAGTACGGATTTATCGGTATGAGCATATGGAATGTCATGCGATATTTCCCGCAAATGTGGCTGGTATTTAATCTGATGTTTGAAATTGAAACTCTGGAAATTAACGAAGAATAGGCGAAAATCTTATTGTAAATCTATTTTTGTTGTTGTATTATATCAGTCGGAGACGACTACAGAGGCGGCATTCTGCAAATCCGATTGCTGCAGTCTGATAGGACTGCTTCGTAACGAAAGGAAAGGAGACTGCTATGAGTTATATTGATGAATATAATTTATGGTGCAGCGGAAGCTGCTTTGATGAAGAAACAAAGAAGGAACTTGAAGCTATTAAGAATGATGATAATGAAATAAAGGACAGATTTTACAAGAGCCTTGAGTTTGGTACCGGCGGTTTACGCGGTGTTATCGGTGCGGGAACGAACAGAATGAACATCTATACCGTGCGTAAGGCATCGCAGGGACTTGCAAACGTAATATTAAGGGAAAACGGAGCTGACAGAGGTGTTGCAATTGCCTACGATTCAAGAAACATGTCTGTTGAATTCAGTGAGGAAGCAGCTCTTTGCCTTAATGCAAACGGTATCAAGACATACAGATTTGAATCACTTCGTCCTACACCCGAGCTTTCGTTCGCAATGAGAGAGCTTGGATGTATTGCCGGAATTGTAGTAACAGCAAGCCATAATCCGCCGGAATACAACGGATATAAGGTTTACTGGGAGGACGGCGCACAGGTAACTGCACCGATGGACAGCATAATTATCACAGAGGTTAACAGTCTTTCGGATTTTGCCGCGCTTAAGACAATGAGCAGAAGCGAGGCTGAAAATAAGGGGCTTTACCACACCATCGGTAAGGACATTGATGACAGATATAATGAAGAGCTTATGAAGCTTGTTTTAAGACCTGAGGTTATTAAGCAGTGCGCAGAGGATATTAAAATCGTTTATTCACCGCTTCACGGAACAGGAAACAAGCCTGTAAGAAGAATTCTTGAAACCATGGGCTTTAAGAATGTATATGTAGTACCGGAGCAGGAGCTTCCTGACGGAAACTTCAGTACCGTGGGTTATCCGAATCCCGAGGACCCTTCAGTATTTAAGCTTGGTATTGAGCTTGCAAAAAAGGTTGGTGCCGAGATTATTCTTGCTACGGACCCGGATGCGGACAGACTCGGTGTTCTTGCTCTTGATAAGAAAACAGGTGAATATAAGGCATTTACCGGTAATATGTCAGGTGTTCTTCTTTGTGAGTACCAGCTTGCCGCAAGAAAGGAGCTCGGATTGCTTCCCGACAACGGTGCGGTTGTTAAGACTATTGTTACAACAAACATGGCAGATGCCGTTACAGAGAAATATAATATGCAGCTTATTGAGGTGCTTACCGGATTTAAATATATCGGAGAGCAGATTAAGCTTTTTGAGCAGGGTGTTAAGGACAACAGCTACATGTTCGGCTTTGAGGAAAGCTACGGCTGTCTTATCGGTACTCATGCACGCGATAAGGATGCGGTTGTTGCGGTTATGGGCTTATGCGAGGCTGCTGCATACTGCAAGTCACAGGGTAAAACGCTCTGGGATCGTATGCTTGAGCTCTACGAGGAATACGGCTACTATATGGAGGGTGCCGTTTCGGTTGTTCTTAAGGGCATTGAAGGTGCCGAGCGTATTAAGTCAATCATTGAAAACTTACGTAATAATCCGATAAGTGAGCTTGGCGGATATAAGGTACTCAGTATCAGTGATTATCTTAAGGATGAGAAAAAGATTGTTGCTACGGGCGAAGTAAGCAAAACCGGTCTTCCTTCATCAAATGTTCTTTACTATGAGCTCGAGGACAATCAGTGGTGCTGCGTAAGACCTTCCGGTACCGAGCCTAAGCTTAAATTCTACTACGGAATTAAGGGTAAGGATATGGAGGATGCAAAGGCACGTCTTGATAAGGTCGGTGAAGGGATTAAGAAGCTTGCCGAATAAGGAAGGATACGTTAACTGTTTGTATTTCGCCGATTATACGGCTGAAGGTGAGGGCGCTTGAAAGAATTAAACATTACTGAATTATTTGATTTAGAGAAAACCATTGCTGCCGATATATTTGCAGGAAAGGAATATCCGTGGGAGGCACTTCCCGAAATCGGGGACTTCATTATTAAGCTTGGCAGTTCGTTGAGTGAAGAAGAGTACGAAAGAAGAGGCGATAATGTTTTTGTTGCAAAATCAGCAAAGATTGCTCCTACTGCATATATTGCCGGACCCGCAATAATCTGCAGTGATGCCGAAATACGTCATTGTGCATTCATAAGAGGAAAGGTTATTGTAGGCAGAGGTGCGGTTGTAGGTAATTCTACAGAACTCAAGAATGTAATTCTTTTTGATAAGGTTCAGGTGCCGCATTATAATTATGTTGGTGATTCAATACTTGGATTTAAGGCGCATATGGGTGCCGGTGCCGTTACGTCAAATGTTAAGCAGGATAAAACCCCTGTCAGCATAAGGCTTGAGAACGGCAGAATTGAAACCGGTCTTAAGAAATTCGGTGCGATGCTTGGTGATAATGTTGAGGTCGGCTGCAACAGTGTATTGAACCCCGGAACTGTTGTAGGAAGAAGCTCAAATATATATCCTCTTTCTTCCGTGAGAGGATATGTTAAGGCTGATTCCATTTATAAGGACAATGCAAATATCGTGCCGAAAAAGTAGTAAAAATAATTATACTAAGGCATAGACAAAATTGTCGAGATGTGAGAAAATATGGTGAACATATTTATATATGAAAGTACGAAAGGAGTTTTAACATGATTTATTCACACGAAGTTGAAATGATGTGCCCGGTAGCTAAGGGTGCAAAGCATGATCCGGCTCCGATTCCTCAGGAAGGAAAGTGGACGAAAGTTAAGGAAGTTAAGGATATTTCCGGACTTACACACGGTATTGGCTGGTGTGCTCCCCAGCAGGGTGCCTGTAAGCTTACCCTTAATGTAAAGGAAGGTATTATTCAGGAGGCACTTGTTGAGACAATCGGATGTTCAGGTATGACACATTCAGCAGCTATGGCTTCTGAGATTCTTCCCGGAAAGACAATTCTTGAGGCAATGAACTCAGACCTCGTATGCGATGCTATCAATACAGCTATGAGAGAGCTTGCTTTACAGATAATTTACGGAAGAACACAGAGTGCGTTCTCTGAGGACGGTCTTCCCATCGGAGCAGGACTTGAGGACCTCGGAAAGGGCTCTCGTTCGCAGGTTGGAACTATGTACGGCACTGTTGCAAAGGGCGTTCGTTA
>JAZNKQ010000053.1:0-38898 GCA_045578645.1 Lachnospiraceae bacterium | reverse complement strand
TGGGCACCATATAGTATATTACCCCGGTATTTCGTAACAACCCAAATGCATCTTCTAAAATCTTTTCCGCTTCATTATACAGTCTCTTTTGTATATATACTTTCGCTAAACAACATGCACACTTCGGAATTATTTTCACTTTCTCATTTATATCAGTATACATTTCCTGTATGTAATCATAAATCTGCTCTAATGTACATATCCCCCACTTTGTATCATGCAAGCTTATCTTCAGGTCAGCAATAGCTATTAATAATTCTAATTCAACCGTCGAATAAAAGCATTCTTTCTGCAAGCCCACATTCCATTGAGTCTGTGTTTTTTCTATAGCGCGTATCAACAAATCCATTTGTTTGTGTATTTCTTCATCGGTCTCTTCTGCTATAAATGCACACATCTGCAGATAAAACTGTTCTCTTAACGAATTTGCTTTATATTTTTTCATGTAAATATCTAAAGTCTGTTTTGCTTCTAAAATTTTACCTTGCAAAATATACTCCTGCACACAATCTCGCAGTTCTATCTCTTCGTACTCCTCCAGACTCAAAACTACTTCCAATCTATCTGAGCATTTACCCAGTCTTTGTAATAAATAGTCCGCTAAAAGCTTATCCGGAGTACGCTCACCGGCCTCTATTTTAGCAAGCATTTGCGGTGCGCATAGCCCTTTTGCCAATACCGATTGTGATATTCCCTTTTCAACTCTAATCTTCCCTATCAAAATTCCCAGTGTTCCCATTATCTGACCTTTTATTAATTTCTGTATATTTTTTCCTCCCAAGAGAGCGATGTGCGCCCCATTAAGCAGACAACTAAACATTTATACTACTCTAATTGTTTGCTTGACGGGGCGCACACTATCATAGTTTTGAGACGTCTATTCTCTTATTTTGTGTAATTATCGAAGTATCCCTGTATAAGGATAATCGGTGTTCCCTTATCACCGCTTCCCGAAGTGAGGTCGCAGAGTGAACCGATAAGGTCCGTAAGTCTTCTGGGAGTTGTACCCTGTGATACCATGTCTCCGACAAGACTCTTACCTTCATTTGCGGCAAGATCCGCATCCTTCTTACGGATATAGTCTGATATGGCATTTTTAAGCTCTTCGCCGCTTAAGTCAGCAAAATCATTATCCGCAAGATACTTAAGCTTTATCTCATTGGGCTGTCCCTCAAGTCCCGCTGTATAAGCAGGAGATACTACCGGATCGGCAAGCTCCCAGATCTTACCTACGGGATCCTTAAATGCACCGTCTCCGTATACCATTACTTCTATAAACTTTCCGGTCTTCTTGATAAAATCATCCTGAATTTTATCAACTATTGCCTGACAGTTATTAGGGAAAAGCTTAACCGTAGTCTCAGTAGCCTTGTTGCTGCCGAGCAGACCGTATTTCTCATTACAGCCGCTTCCGTCAACAGAGGTATTAAGAACCTCATCAAGACCATAAACCAGCTCTGCTCCCGCATTCTTTAACAGTCTCTTTGAACGTGCACGTGAATGAATGTCACAGCAGAGAACATTCTTTGTATAATTAAGTATGGTACGGCAGTCATTTGCAAGAACAACCTCAACCTCACAGCCGGTGCTTTCAATAAGCTCTTTATAGTACTCTATATAATCCACACCTGTAAACGGATGCTTTACAATTCCGAAAAGCTCACGGAATTTCTCTTCCGTAAGAACATCTGACCAGGGATTAATGCCCTTCTCGTCAAGGGAGTCAAGGTCAATAAGATGATTTCCCACTTCATCCGACGGATAGCTTAACATAAGCACAATTTTCTTTGCTCCCATTGCGATACCCTTAAGGCAGACAGCAAATCTGTTTCTGCTGAGTATCGGGAAAATAACACCTACGGTTTTGTCACCGAACTTGCCCTTAATATCCTTGGCAATGTGGTCAACAGACGCATAATTACCCATAGCACGGGCAACAACAGCTTCTGTTACCGCAACAATATCACGGTTACGCAGTTCAAATCCCTCGCTCTTTGCAGCAGCAAGAACACTGTCCACAACAATTGCGGCAATGTCATCACCCTGTCTGATTATCGGTGCTCTTACACCTCTTGATACTGTACCTACCAGTCTTTCCATATTGGCCCTCCTCTATTTATGATAAAGTTTCTTGTTTTGATAATTTGGCTCACAGGTCAGGTTAACCCCCAGCTTTCGGAAGGTTGATGCATCCACCTGCGACAAAATAACACTTGAATGAACCTCACAGCCCTTCAGCTTCTGAAGCTGTGCCATCGCGACATGCGCACGCTCATCCGTAGCTGCACAAATCGTCAGGGCAATGAGTATCTCATCTGTATGAAGTCTCGGATTTCTGTTACCGAGATGGTTTACCTTTAAATCCTGAATCGGTTCGATAATTGTCGGTGATATTAAATCAACATCATCAGCAATCCCGCCCAGCGCCTTAAGCGCATTCAGCAGCAGTGCCGCCGATGCCCCCAGTAAGGAGCTTGTCTTTCCGGTTATTATTCTTCCGTCGGGAAGCTCCATCGCCGCTGCCGGTGCACCTGTTGCCTCGGCCTTTTCCTTTGCTGCCGAGATAACGGGTCTCTGTTCTATGCTGATTTCAGACTGCTTCATAAGAAGCTCGATTTTCATTACCTCTTCTGCACGCGCTTCTCCCTGTCTCTGCATACAGAGTGCGGCATAATACCTTCTGATTATCTCGTCATTTGCCGCCTTTCTGACAGCATCCTCGTCAACAATACAGTCTCTTATCATGTTAACACCCATATCAGTGGGTGATTTATACGGAGATGAACCGAGTATTGACTCAAACATCGCATTAAGTACCGGAAAAACCTCCGCGTCCCTGTTATAGCTGACCGTTGTCTCTCCGTATGCCGCAAGATGAAAATGATCAATCATATTTACATCATTTAAATCAGCGGTAGCTGCCTCATATGCAAGATTCACAGGATGATTAAGAGGCATATTCCAAATCGGGAAGGTCTCGAACTTTGCATAGCCCGCCTTTACGCCGCGTTTATTCTCATGATAAAGCTGCGACAGACATACCGCCATTTTACCGCTTCCCGGACCGGGTGCCGTAACCACAACCAACGAATTAACAGTTTCTATATATTCATTTTTTCCGTAACCGTCGTCACTTACGATAAAGGGGATATTGGCAGGATAACCCGGAATAATGTAGTGTCTGTATACCTTTACGCCCAAAGCTTCCAGCTTTTTCTGATAAGCCTCTGCACTTGATTGTCCGGAGAATTGAGTTAAGACAACGCTTCCGACGTACAGACCGTAACCCCGGAACGCATCGATGAGTCTGAGAACATCCATATCATAGGTGATGCCGAGGTCACTTCTGACCTTGTTCTTTTCTATGTCACCTGCATTTATGGCTATAACTATCTCTACCTGCTCCTTAAGCTGAAGAAGCATATTAATTTTACTGTCAGGTTTAAAGCCCGGCAAAACGCGCGAGGCATGAAAATCATCAAATAACTTTCCGCCGAATTCGAGGTACAGCTTCCCTCCGAAGCTGCCTATTCTTTGTTTAATACGCTCCGATTGCAGTTTCAGATATTTGTCATTATCAAATCCAATCCTGTTCATATCTCCTCCAAAAACCCTACCGTTCCTGACTGACAGGCTTTCTCATTCAGTACCTGTATTATCTTCAACAAAACATATACATTATAGTTAACTCACGTTGCAATTTCAATAGAAATATTATTAAAACTCTGCTTTTATTTTTAGTCCCTAATATTCTGAAAAGCAAAGCTCCGGTCACATACCCCGTCTGCCTCTGCCAAAAGCACACCGGAATATGCGGCCGGAGACCGATTCCGTTAAATCTAACGCATCATTGATTTTCAATACTCGTTAAAAGGGTCATGGGATCAACCGGTTCGTCCCCGTGCATAACCCTGAAATACAGATTATCACCCTCTACGGTATAATAGTAGCTTGTCTTTGCAATTGCCCCGAGAGGCTCACCGGCTTCAATCCTGTCGCCCACCGCAAGCTCCGACTCCGCAAGCTGACCGTATACAAGCGTATATCCGTCACCGATATCCATTGTAACGGTTACTCCCGTCTGCTTTGTTTCGGATATATCCGTAACTATTCCCGTAGCTGCCGCAACAACGGTTGTCCCCTGCTCGCAGGCAATAACAATCGCAGGATTTGTTCTGAACTGATTCAGTGTTGCATGATATATCACATGATCCGCACTGTAATTCATTACAACGCTGCCGCTAACCGGCCATAAAAGTCCGTTTTCAGCAGAAAAGCTCAGCACCTCGTTCACTTCCTTTGAGGTCTTCTCCTGCTCGCCCTCAACGCTGCTGCCTGCTGACGAAACCTGCTGTGTCAGCGGCTCCTCCGCTTTTGCGGGCTCCTCCTTACCGGAAGCAGATTCCGTACCCGACACAGGGGGCTTATCCTCCGGCACTGTCACCGCACCGGCGTCGGCAACGGTATTAGGCTCGGGAATAATAATGTTCTTCACCGTTTCACCTTTGTCCTCGGCAACACTGCTGCCCTCTGCCAGATCTCCCGACTTTTCGGGATACAATTCTCCGAAATCAATATTTCCTTCATTCATCCCGTAGTCCGGATCCTGCGCGTAATCCTGTGTATCATTCAAATCAATACGTCCATCATCCCTGCTCAGACTGTTTACTGCTGCTATCGACACTGCTATAACCGCAACAAGACCGAGAATTGCAGCCATAGTATATTTTTTGTTCTTCAATATAGTCACCCCGCCTTTCATAATATTCTAACTATATGATTTCCTCAGGTGACATTTTTATTCATTCGTAAACACATTATTTTGCAGCAGATTCTCCGGAATCCAAAATAGCCTCAGCGGCATTCTTTATTATAAGAAGTCCTATCGGACCAAGCAAAAAGCCTGCCGGACCAAGCAGCCTCACTCCCGCATACATCGCCATCAGCGCATAAACGGCGTTCACTCCGATTTTGTCACCGAGAAGCCGCGGTTCAACAAGGTCTCTGATAATCTGACAGATGATAAACATAATAAGAAGCACCGCGGCTGTCCTGTATTCTCCCGCCATAAGCCTGACTGCTGCCCACGGAACCAGAACCAGGCCGCTTCCGAGTACCGGCAGTGCATCCATAACCGCAATCCCTATTCCGATAAGAAGAGCATACGGATTTTCTATAATGAAAAGCCCGATACACAGGACAGTCGCAATAATCAGAAACAATATTCCCTGCACCTTCAGATATGATGCACCTGCATCCGCCAGACTTTTCCGTACCCGCTCAAGCCACGGATATATACTGTGCTTCTCCCCTCCGTTCCGGCAATCCTGTAACGCTATATCCCGAACTATAAGGATTACGGCAATCAATACAATCAGTATAAAGCCGCCCACGCCTCCGATTACCGTTATCACCTTCAGGGAATTCCCGGTGAGATTTTCAGCTATTCCGTCTCTGACGGAGGCAGCCGCACTGTCAATTGTCCGCACTACCGCACCGTGCACCGCTCCGTCCGGCAGACCGAACATCCCGTCGCACCTGCTGCATATACTTATAAGCTCCTGCTCCGCTTCAAAAATATAGTTCGGCAGCTCTCCCGCAAGCCCTACAAGCTGCAGGATAAGCGCCCTAAGGAGAAAGTAAAGTCCCGATGCAAGTACCGTGGTCATCAATATTGTAAGCACCGCCCCGGACAGCAATGGCTTTATATGAAGCTTTCTGTATAAAAACATGACGGGTCTTTTTATAAGGAGCGCAAGAAGATACGCAATAACAAAGGGCATAAAAAGCGGCAGCAGATATTTAAACACAAGATACACTGCCGCCGCTACCGATATATATATTATTATTTTTCTGTTACTTTTTAAAAAGCCCGATATATCCATAATCCCCCGTTCCGAAGCTTAATGCCCGCACGATAAAAACAAATGCAATTTACATTAATAATTTATCTCAAACAGGGAATATATAAACTATTTACTTTATGGCTTCTTAAAGCAAATTTACCTATATTGATAAAAATTGACTACTCTTCGCAGGTCACCGCGACAAACGGAATTCCCTCCTCTGCAGCCTTATTAACAAGCTCCATGCCGCAAACAACCTCAAAATCTCCGTTTCCTGATTTTATCACGACATTTCCTTCGGCAACCCTGCTGCCGCTTCCGTATTCGGATACGTTTTCGGCACCGAGTCTTCTGGGTGACATAAGAATCCTGTTTTCTTCACGTCCCAAAGCCTCTGCACGGGTCTTTTCCTGCTCGATAACCTCGGCAAGAATTTCCGGAGTACAGTAGGTCGAATCAAGAACAAGATTATAATTAGACAATCTGAAATAATCTATATTATATATGTCATGATATCTTACGTCCTCTGTCTTTGCCCTCGCAAGAAGCTGTGCCTTCGTATCCTCAATTGAGCTGTATTTTTCAACCGCTCCGCGATTGTCGGCAAATACTCTTCTTGCCGCCTCATCAATATTTACCGAAAGAAATATCTTAAATGACTTAACCGCAAAATGCCATGCCAGTCTTGAATCAAAAATGATATTCTTATCAGTTGTCTCAGCAGATATACGAGTAACTGCGTCATCGATCATATGGTCATATTTTGCGTCAGTCTTCATGAGCTCATTCATCTCAAGCACACTGAGTCCCATTTCGGCCGCAAGCTCACGCTGTATTTTTCCGGTTGAATAAACATCATACCCATATTTCTCTACCATGATGCGGCTGATTGTTGATTTTCCGCTTCCAAGATTTCCCGTTAATGCAATATGCATATTAGTCTCCTTTTCTGAGTGTCTTTGTTTTGTTATTATAGGATGCTTTTCCATGAAATGCAAGTCTGCTGACAGTCTTCCCGCGTCAATAAAATGACACAAACCGGTGCGATACTGTACTAGCTTATCTTTCGCAAAATATAAGAGAGGACTTATGATATATACAGTTACATTTAATCCGGCTCTTGACTATACAATAGAGCTTAATACCTTTGAAAAGGGCGCCGTTAACCGGGCCGTTTCCGAGCAGATTTTCCCCGGAGGAAAGGGAATTAATGTTTCCGTTATTCTTCAGCGTCTCGGTGTACCGAATATATGTCTCGGCTTTGTCGCAGGCTTTACCGGCATGCATATCGAAGAATGCCTGCATCAGCTTGGCTGCAATACTGATTTTGTGCACCTTAGTCACGGTCTCACAAGAATTAATGTTAAGCTCTGCGCAGACGAAACCACGGACGTTAATGCAAGAGGTCCCGAGATATCAGCGCAGGAGCTTGCCATGCTTTATGAGAAGCTTGACCGTCTGGTTAAGGGAGATATCCTGGTGCTTTCAGGTGCCATATCACCCTCACTTCCGGTCTATACCTATGAGATGATATGCGAACGCCTTCAGAACAGGGGCATAGATATCGTTGTTGATGCAGCAGGAGAGCTTCTGCTCACCACATTAAAATATCGTCCTCTTCTTATAAAGCCAAACCGTACCGAGCTGTGCGATTTGTTCAGCTTAACGCCGACACACGGAGCCGACGGCAGGGGTCTTGGCAGAGAAACAATAACCCGTTACGCAGGAAAGCTTCGTGAAATGGGCGCACGAAATGTACTGGTATCGCTGGACAGCGAAGGTGCTCTCCTCATCACCGAAGACGGCAGAGAGCTTTTTTGTGCTGCTCCCTGTCAGACTGCAGTTAATCCCGTTGGCGCAGGCGATTCAATGCTCGCAGGCTTTATCAGCAGTCTTCTTACATCATCTTCGCCGGAGGATGCCTTAAAGCTTGGCGTTGCAGCCGGAAGTGCAACCGCATTTTCATACGGTCTTGCCAAAAAGGATGACATACTGGCACTCAGAAAAAGATTATAGACATTTTGATTCCCCAAACAAGGTTCCGCGAATGGAGGACAATATATGAAGAAATACCTTAGTAAACTGGTACTGCTTACCGCAGTCCTATGCAGTCTGCTCTTTCTGACACCTGTGCAGCCTGCTGATGCCGACACGGAGACTCCCGCCTTTTCGGTTACAAAAAAGACTCTTTATGTCGGCTATAAAAAATATGCCACACAGCTGCTAAACGTCAGTGAAGACGCAAGCATCACCTATAAAAGCGCAGACAAAACGATTGCCAAAATCAGTAAAAGCGGCATCGTCACACCGGTCAGTGCCGGAAAAACAAAAGTATACGCAACAGTTGAACAAAACGGTGAGACCTATACCTGTAAGCTTACGATAACAGTTAAGGATCCTTACTACGCCGTAACGGCATCAACCGGCGGTATGTTTACCGGAGAGCGCTTCACCTTCAAAATCAAGCGCTACGGAACTACTGCCGATGTTTCCTGGAAGCTTGTCGGCTCACAGTTTGCTGCCATTACATCTGCGACTGCATCAAGCTGTGTTCTTGAAGCACAGGCTCCCGGCAAGGTAACGCTTTCCGTAGAGTGTCTCGGGAAAACGGAATACTTCCACATCAGAATACTGGACGGTGAAGGCGAGCTCTATGTAATAGATTCGGAATCGGCTCCCTTCAATAATAATTACACAACCTACGGTACGTATAACTCAAATACCCATTGCTACTATCTGCTGCGCTCATATCTTGAGCAGCTTGATAAGGCAGGCGGCGGAGTTCTCGTTCTGAAGCAGGATTCATATCCGATAACAAATACGCTCTGCATCCCCTCGAACACCACAATTATTCTTGAGGACGGAGCAAGGATTATAAAATCCTACAAAACCGGGACTTCGGGTCTATCCTATACCCGCTCCCTTTTCCAGACGGTTTCATACAGAAATTCCGCAAGGGAAGGTGTATTCTCAGGCTATAACGGAGAGCATGACATCGCCATCATCGGCGAAGGAAGCGCTACTATTGATATGAACAACCTAAACTGCGCTGCCGTTGTTGCCGCTCACTGCAGTAACCTTACCATAAAAGGAATCCAGTTCCTTAACATGAATACAAATCATTTTATCGAGCTTGATGCGTCAAGAAACGTTACAATTACCGGCAATCTCTTCAAGGGACATACAGGCTCCTCTACAACCAGAAAGGAGGCCATCAACCTTGATACTCCGGATAAGGCAACCGGCGGTTTTTCGCAATACTGGACCAGCTATGACGCAACCCCCAATAAAAACATCACCATTTCGGATAATGTTTTTATTGACCTTGAGTGTGCAATAGGAACCCATAAGTATTCCGAGAATAAGTATCATACAAATATACAGATTACCGGCAACAATTTCATCAATATGCAGTCCTATGCCATCAGGGCAATGAACTGGAAGAGTCCGGTCATACGTGATAATTATTTCTATAATACCGATTCTCCCGAAAAGAAGGAGCTGATTGCCATAATACTTAACGGCGTTGTCAATCCTACCATTACGGAGAATCTGATACACCACTTTACCACTCCGGTCAGTGCATACCATTGGCAGAACTCGGGCAACGGCTCAGAATACGCACCTACCTATAACGAGTTCTCTACTGAAAACATATCTGCACTTAAGAAAAACTATATTATGGAGGTAGTCAACAATTACATTGAGTATTATCCAAAGCTCAATAATTTCAAGGCTTCCGGGATAGTAAAATATCCGATTGAAGCCGAATATATTAAATAAATATCTGACAGCAAAAAACCGCTTGGGTCAATATGATATGTACCCAAGCGGTTTTCAATTTGTCTGTTTATATGATTACGCATTAAACATTGATTTCTCACTGTTGAATGCCTTTGTAATAAGCATTGTAATGACAACTGCGGTAATTGCCGTTCCGGCAAGTGTTGCTCCGAAATTAACAAGTGTAAGCTCGTTCACAATAAGATCCTTAATTGCAAGAGCGTTACCGTAAATCGGAATCGCATATTTGTATATCGGAGTCTCTCCGCCACCGGTGAACATTGTAAGCATACCTGCAACGATTACAACGATGTAAATAGGTGATATATAGCTGCTTGCCTCCTTTGTGTCCTTGGCAATAACTGCAAAGAGCGCGATAACCGCAACATACAGATATACCATAAGAAGCATGATTGCAAGAAGCTGTAATATCTGAACGGGTGTGAAGCTTAATGAGGTCTCTGCACCGCCCATCATTGCATCACCCATAAAAGGCATTGCAATTACCATTGATACCGAATAAACAATTGCTGAAAGTCCCGATAAGATAGCAAGTGAAACAAGCTTTCCGGTAACAATCTGGCTTCTCTTCACGGGAGTAAGAAGCATGCTTGCAAGTGTTCCTCTCTCCTTCTCACCGGCAATCGAATCAACACCGATGCTCATTGCGCCTGCAAACAGAAGCATTGTAATAAGGTAAGGCAGCATCATCGACATAAATTCCGAATTTGCCTTCTCTTCCTTCTGGATAAGCTCAGTCTGTGCGTTAAACACATTCAGCAGTTCAAGATTTCCGAGTCGTTCGCCAAGCATCTTTGTTTCATAGGCTGACATTACCATTGCCGTAAAGGCACTGTTTGCTGCTGAGGAATAGTTTTCCGTGCTGTTATACATAACGGTAATCGTAGGTATACTGTCACCCTGCTTACTGTATGCAGCTATCTTTGCTTCAAGGTCGCTGTCAAGATATACAACCATATCCTTATTACCCTCAAGGATATCATTTCTTATGCTGTCGCTCTTGCTCTGATAGTCACTCTCATTAAGATATGTAATATCGGCATTGGAAGCAAAGCCCGATTCATCAACCACAGCCTTAAACTTATCTGTTGCGTTGACAATGTATACCGTTGAAACATGCTGCTCAATATCATCCTCAAAGGCGCTTACCATAACGCCCATTAATCCATATATACCAATTACAAGAACTGCGGGAAGAATAAAGAGACTGAAAATCATTTTCTTATCTCCGAATACTCTGTACAGTTCCTTTTTAATAATAATTCCGGCACCCTTCATTAATTCGTCCCTCCTTACTGCTGCCTTTATTTATCTTCTTTTGTGTTCTGCTTATATAATCTGAAGAAAGCCTCTTCAAGATCCTCTCCGCCGGTCTCTTCAAGAATATCGGAAAGAGTTCCCTCGATAACACATCTTCCGTTTATGATAATGCCGACGCGGTCACAGAGCTTTTCGGCCTCGCTCATAATATGAGTCGAAACGATAACGGTCTTTCCCTGCTTTTTGAGCTCTCTGAGATAATCAGTAACAACTCTGGCAGTAATGATATCAAGTCCGTTTGTGGGCTCATCAAAAATAACAACCTGAGGATTATGTACAAGGCTTGCCGCGATGGAAGCCTTCTGCTTCATACCTGTTGAAAGCTCTTCTATCTTCTTATCCTTGAAATCATTGATTCCGAAAATTCCGAAAAGCTCTTCCTGACGCTCCTCAATTGCCTTTTCACTCATACCGTGAAGACGTCCGAAGAATCTGAACATATACTCTGCGGAGAAATGAGGATCAAGCTTTATCTCATTTGTAAGGAAGCCTATGCTTTCTCTTACCTTCTCGCCTTCCTTAACGGTATCAAAGCCGCATACCTTTACATTACCCTCTGTAGGCTTAAGCAGGGTTGCAACACAGCGGAGTGTTGTTGTCTTTCCCGCACCGTTAGGACCGAGCAAACCGTAAATCTCGCCCGGAACCGCTTTAATGCTGACATTATTAACAGCGGTCTTTGTTGTATCCTTAGTCTTAAGTTCCTGCATTTTTTTCTTGTTTAACTTATAGATTTTAGTCAAACCGTTAACTTCAATCATTAACACTTCCTCCTATTCTATCACTATTTCATCCCAAACACCGTAATTAAGCTTAATTATGGTGTTGCTCTCCCACTCACTGTATTTTTCTTCAAACAATGCCTGCTGCCGTTCTTCTATAATTTCTATCTTAACGGCATCTGTCGATTCCTTGTCCGTTCTTTCAACACAGTTAAGTAAAAACAAAGCCTCATTTGTTTCAATAACGCTGCTTGCTTCATTCTGCCCAAGGGCAAAGGCAACGTCTGCAAGCTCCTGTGAAAGCTTTTCGGTCAGTTCACTATAATCTGCTGTCAGCTCGATAACAATAAACCTGTTATCATTCAGATCATTAAGTGTCTTCCCGCTTTCACTCATATTAACGGAATGCGAAAGGTCAATCAGCTCCCGGCGCAGAGCCTCTAGCTCTTCCTCCGTATATTCCGTGACCGTTCCGTCATCCTCTTCCATAGATTTCATTACCGCTATATACTGCAGCACCATATGCCTGACTTCATCCTCAGGAATATAGGTATCAATATTAAGCGTAAGGTTCTCATATACCTTCATTGCCAGCAGATTATCGGTATAAACCTTTTTCACCGTCTCCGCGGTAATCCCGTATTTTTCGGCAATATCAGCGTCAAGCTTTGCCATATAGTCTTCAGTCTGTATGTTTATATCGATGAGCTCATCTTCATTAAGCCCGATTCCCATACTTTCTGCACGACCGCATACTATCCTGACATATGTTATCCGCTCCCGGATGTTTTCCTTCATTGCCTCCGCAAAGGTCTCTCCGTCTGAGCTGACGGGAAAAGTCCATATACTACTTCCGTAGAAATTCTCCGTCTCTTCGATGCGCGGCTCTGCGTACAGATACCACTCCGACAGGCTAACCCTCTCATCGGCAACCGTAAAAACCGTGTCATCCGCAAAATCAGTAGTTACAGGCTCCTCTCCGGAACTTCCGGAGCATCCGGTAACTGCCAAAAGCGTCAGAACCAGAAGCATTAATAAGCTATACTTTTTATATCTGCAATTCATTTGAAACCTCTGATAAACCAATACTATATTGTTTTTGTAAGCATTTGTCAACTGTATGTTGCGTCAATGCGCAATTCCTATGTGTAAATACTAATCTCATTTCTGAGCGACTTGTCGCCGGGAATATCGCAATAGCTATTTCTTTGGCTCGATAAGCAGCTCCGTCATTACATCAAACAAATCCTTCAGCTGCGTAAAAACAGCCTCTGCCGCGGTATAACCGTTCTTTTTCTTTGCATTGGAAGGAAGCAGGGTATACTCAAGATACGGTGCCGCCCCCGGATTAAGCCTCAGACGTTTACCGAAATGCTCAAGAAGCTTCGGAAAGCCTTCCACATTCAGCCTTGCCCTTGCATATAAATCAAGCCTTACTTCATTTTTACGATGATTAACCCCCGTAATATAAAGCGAATGTGCAGCCGCCTTCGTAAGGGCTATATGCAGCAGATTATTTACTGCAACCGGAATATCTCCGTAGCGGTCGACAAGCTCCTCCTGCATATCCAGAAGGTCGTCATTGCTTTCTATATTCGCAATGCGCTTGTACATATCAAGCTTTTGGACCTCATTTTTTATATAGGAAGACGGGATGTATGCATCCATATCCATATCAATGGTTGTTTCAAAGCCTTCATCCTCCTCAGTATCCCCAAGCTTCATGGTCTTGACCGCTTCATTGAGCATCTTACAGTATAAATCATAGCCCACGGCCTCCATATGTCCGCTCTGCTCTGCTCCAAGCAGATTACCCGCGCCTCGTATTTCAAGATCCCTCATTGCAATCTTAAAGCCCGAGCCAAGCTCCGTAAATTCCTTTATTGCCGCAAGACGCTTCTCGGCAATCTCCTTGAGCAGCTTATCGCGCTTATACATAAGAAACGCATACGCGGTTCTGTTAGAGCGTCCCACTCTTCCGCGAAGCTGATAAAGCTGTGACAAGCCAAGCTTATCGGCATCGGCAATGATAATTGTATTAACATTCGAAATATCAAGTCCCGTCTCAATGATTGTCGTAGATACCAGAACATCTATTTCGCCGTTTATGAACGAGAACATTATCCGCTCAAGCTCATGCTCATTCATCTGTCCGTGTGCATAGGCAACATTTGCATCCGGAACCAGCTTCGCCACACCCGATGCTATATCCTCAATTCCCTGTACCCTGTTATAAACATAATAAACCTGTCCGCCGCGAGAAAGCTCTCTGTTTATTGCCTCGCGAATAAGCTCATCATTATGCTCCAGAACAAAGGTCTGTATCGGCAGCCTGTCAACCGGCGCCTCGTCAAGCACACTCATATCACGTATGCCTATCAGACTCATATGCAGGGTTCTCGGAATCGGTGTCGCCGTAAGGGTCAGAACGTCAACATCACCCTTCAGCTGCTTAATTTTCTCCTTATGCGTAACACCAAAGCGCTGCTCCTCATCAACAATAAGAAGCCCGAGGTTCTTAAATTCAATATCCTTTGACAGCACTCTGTGGGTTCCTATAAGGATATCAAGCTGCCCGCTTTTAAGGCGCTGAATAATCTTCTTCTGCTCCGCAGCGGTCTTAAAGCGCGAAAGCATGTCAATACTGATGGGGAAATCCCTCATTCTCTGCTCAAAGGTATTATAATGCTGCTGCGCAAGAATCGTCGTCGGAACGAGGAACACAACCTGCTTTCCGTCCTGTACCGCCTTAAAGGCCGCACGTATGGCAATCTCGGTCTTTCCGTAGCCGACATCTCCGCACACAAGACGGTCCATAATCTTTGTGCTCTCCATGTCCCGTTTTGTATCCTCAATTGCCTTCAGCTGGTCATCCGTCTCGTCATAGGGGAACAGCTCCTCAAATTCCTTCTGCCAAACCGTATCCTTTCCGTAGGCAAAGCCCTTCTTTGCCTGACGCAGGGCATAAAGCCTTACCAGCTCACCCGCTATCTCCTTAACAGCCTTCTTAACTCTTGTCTTGGTATTCTTCCATTCAACCGAATTCAGCTTATTCAGCTTCGGCGGCTTAGCATCGGACCCGGCATATTTCTGAAGTGCACCCATTGCTGTTGCAAGCACATAAAGCGTTCCGCCCCCGCCGTACTCAACCTTTATATAATCCTTGACCACATGGTCAACCTCAATCTTTTCTATTCCGCGGTAAATTCCCACGCCATAGCTTTCATGTACCACATAATCACCGGTGTTAAGCTCTGCAAAATTCTGAATTCTGCTTCCCTCATAAACCTTCTTTTTTGCCCTCTGCTTCTTTGCCCCGAATATATCACTTTCGGAAATTACGGCAAACTTAATCAGCGGATACTCAAAGCCTCTCCTGACGCTGCCGGAGCTTACCATTATCTCACCGTTCTGCAGCATACGCTCATCGTTATCCGAGTAAAAGGCATTAAGCTCCCTCTCCACAAGATCCTCAGCAAGTCTTACGGCTCTCGATCTTGAATTTGTCAGCAAAATAACTCTGTAGCCCTGCCGCTTCCACGCAAGAAGCTCCTTAACCAGTAGCTCAAAATCATTATTATATGAATTCATGGACTTAACCGTAAGGTCAAACCGGTTTATTACCGGAATCTCCTGGAATTTATAGTCCATTGTGCTCAGCATAACCGTAGGATATTCCGACAGCCTTGCCATTATCTGCTTATAATCAAAAATCGCATTCATCTGGCCGGGGATAATATATCCCTTTTCAAGTCTGCCCGTCATGCTCTCGGAAAATTCAGTAAAAACTGCGCTTCCCTTCTCCATGAGTCTTGCCGGCTCATCAAGGAAAATAACACAGTCATCTTCATTAAAATAATCAAAGAAGGATACCGTTTCCTCAACGAAATAGTCCATATAGCTGTCATAGCCGACGCTTCCGTGAAGATACTCTATATTCTCCTTAAACTCGTTAACCGACCGTCTGACTCTTGCCGCTTCCTCGGTCTTCATCTCACTTCTCAAAAGCGAAATATATTTATCCGCCTCGGCATCAATTTTCGAAAGTCCCGCCCTCAGCACACCTTCCTCCGGAATAAATTCTGCAGCCGGGAAAATGTCGATGCTTTCGATATTCTCAATAGAGCGCTGACTCGCAGCATCAAAGATTCGTATTGAATCAATTTCATCTCCCCAAAGCTCGATACGGCAGGGAGTATCCTCCGTGAGCGGGAAAATATCGATAATTCCTCCCCTTACGGCAAATTCACCGGGTGCTTCAACCTGTCCCTGTCTTTCGTATCCGAGTGCGATAAGCTTTGTCGTCAGCTCCTCGGTATTAATACAGTCCGTATTATTTATCCGTATTGCGGATTCCTTTATCATATGAAGCGGCAAAAGCTTGTCAAAGCCGCTGTCAAAGCTTGTTATGACGGTAACCGGAGCTCTGTTTGCAAGCTGCTTAATAACGCGCATACGCTCCTTTACAATAGCGTTACCTCTTATGTCTGCGCTATAGAAAATTATGTCCTTGGCGGGATAATACATAACGTTCTTATCATAAAGCTGGTAATCCGCCAAAAGCTCCTTTGCCTTCATATCATTTTGCGCCACAATAAGCCGTGCCCTTTTTCTGTCTGACACAGCTGCAATGAGATTACACTTCTGCGAATCCGTACATCCGGTTATTCTTATAGGAAGCTTCTCCGACGCTATACATTCATTTATTTTTATAATCTCTGAATATTCGGTTAAGGGTTGTATAAAAGACTTCATTTTTCAACCTTCTCTCCTGTTCCCCTGCCCTTTTTGTTATATACATTCATCGCAGCCTCAACACTGTCACTTATTATAAGCTCACAGGCCTTCGCAGCATCCTTAAGAGCCTCCCTGACAACCGGCTCCTCATCCTTTGTAAACCTTCCCAGCACATAATCGGCCAGATCCCAGTCCGCAGGCTTTGCGCCGACACCGACGCGTACACGGATAAAATCCTCTGTTCCCACGTGCGCAATAATGCTCTTCATTCCGTTATGTCCGCCCGCACTTCCCTTTGCGCGGATTCGAAGCTGTCCCACGGCAAGATTAATATCATCATATACAACTATAATATCCTGCGGCGTCAGCTTGTAAAAATCCATAACCGCACGCACACATTCTCCGCTGTTGTTCATATATGTCTGCGGCTGTACAAATATAACCTTTGTCCCCGCAATATATCCAAATCCGCATAATCCCTTAAACTTTGCGGAATCGACCCTGAAATTATGAATATCCGAAAGGCATGTAATCGTATCAAAGCCAATGTTATGCCTCGTGGCAGTGTATTCTCTTGTAGGATTTCCCAATCCGAAAACAGCCTTCATTCATTATCCTCCATTCATTTTGTTTACGGAAACTTCCCGCAGTCTGTCATTATTCGGACTTCCCGTAATACAACAAAACAACCCGCCGCAGATAATCTGCCGCAGGACAACGCGTAAGCAGACCTATTATAATCCATATGGGAAACTCAGGCAAGTAAAATAAACATGTCCATTGTATTTTTCCGTTCCATCCTATATAATATATCTGCTAATCCGCATATCAACGTGATTTTCACATTATAAATATTTGCAAATAACAGGAGATTATTAATTCATGCAGCCAATACTATCCCGCCGCGATACACTCAGCAAATATGCCAACATCATTATCGGTTCGGTTCTGTATTCCTTCGGCATTATACTATTTATTACTCCGCTTAATTTGTTCTCCGGCGGCGCAATGGGACTTGCACAGCTGATTCGTGACGTGCTTGTCAATATCATCGGTTTAAATATTCCGCCCAACTTTGATTTGTCCGGTATTCTTTATTATGTAATTAATGTTCCCTTATTAATACTGGCATATAAGCGGATAAGCAAGTATTTCTTTATAAAAACCATTATTTCGGTTACTGCCATCACAGCCACGCTTTCTCTGTTTAACATCAACGAGCTGATTATTGATGACACACTTACCTGCTGTGTTATCGGAGGTCTTCTTTCCGGCATAGGCACGGGACTTGTCCTCAGAAGCGGCGGCTCAGGCGGCGGTCTTGATATTCTCGGCATGTACCTTACAAAGAACCGTGCCGATGCAAGCGTAGGAAAGGTCTCTCTGATATTCAACGTTATCCTGTACACTCTTTGTGCAATAATGTCTGATATCCCTACGGCGATATACTCCATTATCTTTTCTGCAATCGGTTCATTTACTGTTGACAATTTACATTCACAGAATATCAAAATGCAGGCACTGATATTTACCAAGGTTGATAATGTTGCGCAGCCGATTATGGAAAAGCTCGGACGCGGCGTTACCGAATGGCAGGGCGACGGAGCCTATACACATGAATCGACCCATATCCTGGTTACAGTTATTTCAAAATACGAGGTGCTCCAGCTACGGCGTATTGTCTTAAGCATAGACCCCAAGGCGTTTATCTCGTATACCCAGATTTCAGGAGTATTCGGAAACTTCGAAAAGAAACTTTAAGCTTAATATGGCAGCATTCATCGAACAGAAAGGCTCGTGACGGTAAATTCCGGCACGAGCCATATTTATATCTTCTTTTATTCCGTTTCCTGCTTTGCTTTTTCCGCAGCTTCCTTTTCCATCAGCTCTTCAGCCGTTATCGTCATCCTGTAAACATGACCGGCCTCAAGTGCTTCGCCTCTTGCAGCAAAAAGCTCACTGACCGTCACTATCTGATAGCCCTGCTCGATAAGCTTCGGAATTACTCTCTCCGTCGCCTCGGCAGTAGTATCGTATAAATCATGCATAAGCACAATATAACCGTCACGTACATCATTAAGAATCTGCTTCTCAATCGAATCTGCGTTACGCGTCTTCCAGTCAAGCGAGTCAACCGACCAGCATATCATCGGATACTTAACAAGCGATTTTGTGGTTTTATTATAGCTTCCGTAAGGAGGACGCACCAGCATTCCGCCAACGGGAACAATTGATTCTATCAATGCCTGATTGTCTTCAACCTGAGATACAACTACGGATTTCTTACTGTTGGCAAGGTCCTTATGGTCCATGGTATGATTCGCGACCTCACATCCGGCATCATATACCATCTGAACAATATCAGCGTTCTTCTCAACATTGTAGCCCACCATAAAGAAGGTCGCCCTTGCTCCATACTCTGCCAGCGTATCCAGAATGCGTTTAGTATACTTACTTGGTCCGTCATCAAAGCTGAAGGCTATCATCGGCTTATACGGGTCAATTCCTTCCTCATCTCCTACCGCTAACGAGCCCTCTGAATCCGGTTCATCCGAAAGATCAATTTCCGGCTCAGCGGCTGCTTCATTATCCTGCTCCGGTGCAATAGTCGGCTCGGGAGCAGTAGTCGGCGCTGTTGTAGGAGCCGGTTCCGAATCTCCAGCGGGCGATGTCTCAGTTCCGGTTTCTGTTCCGTCGGACGAATTGACAGCTTCTGAGCTCTGCGGGTTTTCATCAGTTTTCTCATATATGTCCTGACTGCCCTGCTTGTCCCCGCCCTTTGCAGGCTCCGGGGTTACTGTCTCAGCCATTACCTTATTTCCGTTCTCAGGTGTCTTCTCTATAGATGAAATATCCGTCGCAGCCAGCGCAGTTCCTGTTGTCCTGTCATGCTTATACAGCTCCTCGAGTCTGCCGTAATAAACCACCAGCAGAATAATGGCTGCAAGTGCAGTCACAAGCCACGCAATTTTCAGAACATTGCTTCGAATATTATTATTCTTTTTCTTTTGCACATTAATCCCCATTTCTGAGCGACCTGTCGCGAGGAATATCGCAATGGCTATTTGTTTTCGCTCAGAAACAAATAGCCGTGTAATCGCCTTTATCCAAAACACACACCCCGGCAAATGCCAGGGTGTATAATTAAGTCAATATTTCTACTGTCGTAGTCCGATTGCGGCACTGCTTAAATTATATAGCGCTCATTCTTCTCTACAACAATTTTTATCTTGCCGTCTTCACCGACAAAATGTCCGTTTGCCCTGATTGTATCACGACTCTCAACAATACAGTTCTCAATATAGGTATTATCCGCAATATGCACATCGTTAAGAATAACCGAATTCTTTATGGTACAGTTATTTCCTATATATACCTGCTTAAAAATAACCGAATTCTCAACGTTTCCGTTAACGATTGTACCGCTTGATACCAGACTGTTTTTAACCGTCGCCCCTGCATTATACTTCGCCGGAGGCAAATCGTCAACCTTAGAATATACATCCGGATACTGCTTAAAGAAGTAATCACGAATATCCCTCTTAAGGAAATCCATGTTTGTCCTGTAATAATCTTCTACGGTAGCAATATTGCTCCAATATTCGGTATGCTCGTATGCATAAATCTTCTTAACGTTCTTATAACGGATAACAATATCATTTACGAAATCATAGCGTTCCTCTTCCTGTGCCTTTTCGATAAGCTCAATAAGCTGGCGTCTTCTGATAACGTATATACCTGCTGATAACAGAGGAGTATCTTCATTGCATTTGAGAGGCTTCTCTTCAAAGGTGTGCACTCTCATGGTATCATCGGTTCCGACAATTCCGTAACGGCTGATATCCATTCCGCGCTCTGCACGCTTACAAACAACTGTAATATCTGCCTTCTTATTAACGTGATATTCAAGAATCTTATTAAAATCCATCTTGTATACACAATCACCTGAGCAGATAATTACATACGGCTCGTGGCTTCTTCTGAGGAAGCTTAAGTTCTGATATATGGAATCTGCCGTTCCGCGGTACCAGAAGGAATTGTCCGCGGTTATGGTAGGCGTAAATACGAAAAGGCCTCCCTGCTTACGACCGAAATCCCACCATTTTGATGAGCTGAGATGCTCGTTAAGTGAACGTGAATTATACTGGGTCAGAACCGCAACCTTCTGTATATGTGAATTAGTCATGCTGCTGAGAGCAAAATCAATTGCCCTATAGCTTCCCGCAATCGGCATCGCAGCTATTGCACGCTTATCGGAAAGCTCATGCATCTTATTGCTGTTTCCGCCGGCCAATACTATACCTATCGCTCTCATACGCTTTCACCTGCCTTTATCAAGCTTTCTCCTGCCGCAAGCCATCCGTCCGGATAATCCTCCTTCACGGTATTTCCGAGAATAACCGTATTCTTGCCTATCCGCACGCCGTCGGGAATCACTGTACCTTCTCCGAGAGTAACAAGCCCTCCGCAATAAATATTAGGATGCTGCTTATTCTCTCTCTCTTCACCGATACCGAGCTCACAGTCATTTCCCACCGAACAGCTCTCTGCTATAATTGCTTTATAAACCTTTGTGTTCTTTCCGATAACGGTAGACTTCATAACAATCGAATCACAAACCATGGCACCCTCTTCAATGGTAACACCCGGTCCGATTACTGAATTGTATACCTTTCCGTAAATCTCCGTTCCCTCTCCGATTATACTTCTGCTTGCAACTCCGGTATCCGCAATATACTGCGGCGGAATAACATCGCTCTTTGTATAGATTTTCCAGAATTCTTCATAAAGGTTAAAATCGGGAACAAGATCAATGAGCTCCATATTGGACTCCCAATATGAGGATAAGGTTCCTACATCCTTCCAGTATCCGTTATATTCAAATGCAAAAATCCTTGCACCTTTTTCATGACAGTAAGGGATTATGTGTTTTCCAAAATCACAGCCCGGCTGCTCGGAAAGAGTAATTAATGCCTCCTTCAGAACCTTCCAGCTGAAGATGTAAATACCCATAGATGCGAGATTGCTCCTGGGCTTTGCAGGCTTTTCCTCGAAATCAATTACCTGCTTATTCTCATCAGTAATTACGAGTCCGAACCTCGAAGCCTCCTCCCATGCTACAGGATAAGTAGCAAGAGTTATATCCGCGTTATTTGACTTGTGAAAATCAAGAAGAATTTCATAATCCATCTTATAAATATGGTCACCACCCAAAATGAGAACATATTCAGGATTATAGTATTCCATGAATCTGAGATTCTGATAAATTGCGTTTGCCGTTCCGGTATACCATTCTGCGTTATCACTCTTCTCGTAAGGCGGAAGAATACTGACACCACCGATATTACGATCAAGATCCCACGGTATTCCAATTCCTATATGAGTGTTAAGTCGCAGCGGCTGGTATTGAGTAAGAACACCCACGGTATCAACACCTGAGTTAATACAGTTACTCAACGGGAAATCGATTATTCTGTATTTTCCGCCATAGCTTACTGCAGGTTTAGCCATGTCCGCGGTAAGTACACCAAGTCTTGAGCCCTGACCACCGGCAAGCAACATTGCTATCATTTCCTTGCGAATCAAACCCGTCACCTCCAATTATCTGTTTGTTTATAAAGTATAGCACAATTGTCCGAAATTGTGAATATATATATATGGAATTTACTTTACACAATTAGTTATTCGTCTTATAATCAGAACGAAGAAATCAGGCACATATTACTATATATTTACATATATTACGGGACACAATATCATATTTGTGAATTCCCGGAAACGGAGGCAATTATGTCATTAATCTCTTTCAATAATCCGGTCAAGGTTCACTTCATCGGAATCGGCGGCATCAGCATGAGCGGCTTTGCCGAGCTGCTTAAAAACAAGGGCTTTGAGGTTACAGGCTCGGACGCACGTAAAAGTATTATTACATGCAGGCTTGAGACTATAGGAATAACGGTGAAATACGGCAACCGCGCCTCAAATATTGAGCCCGACACAAAGCTTGTTATTTATACTGCCGCGGTAAAGGAAGACAATCCCGAGCTTATGGCCGCAAAAGAGCTTGGAATCCCCGCCGTTACCCGTGCCGACATGGTTGGTGACATTATGCTAGAATACCGCAATAATTATTCGGTTTCCGGTACTCACGGAAAAACAACAACAACTTCAATGCTTGCACTGATATTTATGGAGGCCGGACAGGATCCCACCGTATCTGTGGGCGGTATTCTCGAAAACCTCGGTGGCAACATGCGCATCGGCTCGAATGAGAACATGATAATTGAATCCTGCGAATATACCGACAGCTTTTTAAGCTTCCATCCGACTCATGCAATCATTACCAATATTGAGGCAGAGCATCTTGACTATTTCGGAACCCTCGAAAACGAAAGAAATTCCTTCCGTCGTTTCGCAGAGCTCCTGCCCGGTCGCGGTCTTCTTGTTATCAACGGTGAAATTCCCGATTACAAAACACTTTTTTCCGATGTGAAATGCCCTGTTATAACCTATGGCATTAACACCGATGACGACTACACCGCTGCCGATATCTCATATAATGAGTTTGGCTTCGGATGCTTCACACTTGTACGAAACAAAAGGCTTCAAAACGGTGATATTGAAAGCGAAAGCCTCGGGCGCATACAGCTTTCCGTTCCCGGAGAGCATAATGTAAGCAATGCAACGGGCATCGCCGCATTATCTCTTGAATCGGGTATCTCATTTAATCATATAGCCGCGGCCCTTAGCAAATATAAGGGCACCGAGCGCCGCTTTGAAAAGAAGGGCGTTATCGGCGGAGTGACAATAATCGACGATTATGCGCACCATCCCACCGAAATGACTGCAACCCTGCGCGCTGCCGCTAATTATCCGCACAAAACAATCTGGTGTGTATTCCAGCCCCATACCTACTCACGTACGATTGCCTTCCGTGATGAAATATGCGAGGCCCTGTCGCTTTCTGACGAAATAATACTGACCGATATCTATGCCGCACGCGAGGAAAATCCCGGAACCATTTCTTCATCGGATCTGGTCGAAATCCTGCGCGATAAATTTGGTAAGAAAGCTTACCATTTTTGCTCATTTGATGAAATAGAAACTTTTTTATTGGAAAAATGTTGCGACGGCGACTTGTTAATAACTATGGGCGCCGGAGATGTTGTTTCTATCGGAGAATCTTTACTTGGGAAATAACTTATCCACATTATCCACAAAAAATTGATACACATTTCAAACAACGAATTTTACGTTATTTTGTCACTTATCCACATTATCCACAACTGCATTCGACACGAGTTTAACACCTTAATCCGCATTTGCACAAAAAATTAATTGTGCTATAATGACAAATGTTTTTAGGGGAGAATTTTATGAACAGGGGATGGGAATATGGACAAGAGTATTAAGCTTTCATTTGGTACAGAGCCGACCTCTACCATGATATCAAATACATTCATTGACAAATATATGGCGAATGCGCACGGTACATACGTAAAAGTATATATATATCTGTTGCGTTGCCTTTCCGAACCGTCCATGCCGGTTTCCATTTCGGTAATCGCAGACAAGCTTGATGAAACCGAAAAGGATATCTGCAAGGCATTAAAATACTGGGAGAAGCAGGGCGTTCTGAAGCTGAAAACCGGACACGAGGGTCAGATTTGCGACATCACCATTTTCGACCTTGATAATACACCGTCTGAGCCGGCTGTAACATTTCATGAAGCTGTTCAGATACCCAAAGCCGTATCCGCTCAGCCGGTACCGGCCGATCCCGTTCGTCTTACGGACATTGCACCCATAAACTACTCAAAGCCCAGCTATACGGCAAAGCAGCTTGAGCAGTTCAGGGATTATGATGAATTTAACACTCTCATTGATTACATAGAGGAAAAGCTCTGCAGAACCCTTACACATAAGGATTTACAGACTCCTGCCTTTCTATATGAAAGCCTTGGCTTTCCGGCAGATCTTATCCGTCATCTTTATGATTACTGTATGTCCAAGAATAAAAAAAGCTCCGCCTACATTGAAAAGGTGGCTCGCGAGTGGGCAGAGCAGGGTATTGATACGGTTGAGAAGGCAATTGAAGCCTCCATGTGCTTTTCAAAGGAGTATCTGACCGTGAAATCGGCATTCGGTATTTCACGCAATCTGGGCGAGGCCGAGCTTGCATACATAACACGTTGGAGCAGGAATCTTATGATGCCGGAGGAGCTTATTAAGGAAGCCTGCAGCCGGACTATCCTTTCAACCGGAAAACCCGATTTTAATTACGCGGATAAGATTATTACAAAGTGGCACACGAACGGTATCTCATCCATGAGCGAGGTTGCCGCCGCAGACGCTGCACATGCCGGCAGAGCCGCTGCCAGAAGAACTGCTGCAAACGTACATACACAAAATAAATTTACCCAGTTTCCTCAGCGCTCCTATAAGCAGGAGGAATATGCGGACATAGAGAGACGCAAGCTGAACATAACCAACTGATATCGGAGAAAATATAATGCCGCTTAAAAACCATCAATATGATACAATCATCCGAGAATATGACGCACGCAGACTTCAGAGTAAATATAATCTGGACAAGCGTACGGAAGAAATCTATAATAAGTACCCGATGATTCTCGATATCGACAACCGGATTGCAGAGGATTCGGTAAGACGTGCAAAGCTTGCCATTCTCGGCGACGAAAAAGCCTTAGAGGGACTCAGCGAATCCAACAGGGCTCTTTCAGAGATGAAGGAGAAGCTTCTGATTAAGTACGGATACCCCGCAAATTATCTTCAGCCGCACTATATATGCGAGCAGTGCAAGGATACGGGATATATCGGAAGTGAAAAATGCAGCTGCTTTAAGCTCGCTCTTTCCAGACTTATTTATTCAGAATCAAATATAAAGGACATCATTGAGACGGAGAACTTTGATACCTTCTCACCGGAGCTTTATTCCGACCTTCCCGCGGACCGCGACCCGCTTCTCGGTACCCCGCGCGAGAATATTATGCGCGTTTTAAAGCAGGCAAAGGATTTTATCAGCAACTTTGACAGCTCCTATCAGAATTTACTTATTTACGGAAATACCGGCGTCGGAAAGACCTTTCTTTCCAATTGTATAGCAAAGGAGTTACTTGACACAGCTCACACTGTTCAGTATTATACTACCTATCAGTTCTACAATATGCTGGAAAAATACAAGTTTAAATATGACGAATACAAAGAGGAGGCCCCCGGCCGTCAGGATTACATCCTGGACTGCGACCTTCTTATTCTTGATGATTTGGGAACGGAAATGACAAATGCATTTACTGCCTCCCAGCTCTATGCGGTAATAAACGAGCGTCATCTAAGCCGCAAATCAACTATAATTTCGACGAATCTTTCCTTTGAAAATATAGAAAGCTTTTACAGCGAACGTGTTTTTTCAAGGCTGTCTAAGGATTATACCTTCCTTAAGATTATAGGACAGGATATCCGGCTTCTTTAAACACGCAGCATATATATGTAACTACAGAAGGAGGTCATCATGACACAACAAAGCGACATCTTTTTAGAAACAATTCCGGTTGGCAAACTCGGTGTACTTGCTCTCAACAGCAGCAGCGAGATGGGTGAGAAGGTAAATAAATACCTTGTCAGCTGGCGAAACAACCGAGACAACGAGCATACATCAACAATAGCCTTCTCGGGCTATCAGAGAGACAGCTTCCTGATTGACTCCGTATGCCCGCGTTTTGGTACCGGAGAAGGTAAGGGCGTTATTAAGGAATCTGTCCGTGGTTTTGATTTATACATCATCGTTGACGTAACAAACTACAGCATTAAGTATACCGTATGCGGACATGAAAGCCACATGTCACCCGATGACCACTTCCAGGATTTAAAGAGAATCATTGCCGCTGTCGGAGGCAAGGCTCGCAGAATCACCGTAATCATGCCTTATCTCTACGAAAGCAGACAGCATAAGCGTTCCTCAAGAGAATCTCTTGACTGTGCTCTCGCTCTCGAAGAGCTCTACAGCATGGGCGTTGAAAGCATCATAACCTTTGATGCACATGACCCCCGTGTCCAGAATGCAATCCCACTTAAAACATTTGAGACAATAAAGCCTACCTACCAGTTTATCAAGGCTTTACTTAAAAATGTTCCCGATATTAAATTCAGTCCTCAGAACATGATTATCATCAGTCCCGATGAAGGTGCGATGGAAAGAGCCGTTTATTTTGCTAACGTTCTCGGTATTGATATGGGTATGTTTTACAAGCGTCGTGATTATACCAAGATTGTTAACGGACGTAATCCTATCGTCGCACACGAATATCTCGGCAGTGACCTTGCCGGAAGAGATGCCATTATCATTGATGATATGATTTCCTCCGGTGACAGTATGCTCGAGGTTGCAACTGAGCTTAAGTCAAGAGGCGCAGGAAGAATTTTCGTTTGCTCTACCTTCGGTCTTTTCACCGACGGTCTTAAGCGCTTTGACGATGCTTATAACAGTGGTCTGATTTACAGAGTTGTTACCACCAACCTTATTTATCAGACTCCCGAATTACTTTCACGTGAATACTATATCAGTGCAGATATGAGCAAGTATATCGCACTGCTGATTGATACTCTGAATCACGATTTCTCAATCAGCGAGTTCCTCGACCCGACTGACAGAATTCATAAGATTCTCAAGAAATACAATCAGTACTCCGACAAATAAATATTATTGCAGCAATCAAAAAGGAACATTTCAAAATAAACTGAAATGTTCCTTTATTTATTATTTATCGTTCCATTATCCCCTTAATGCCAGCATCGCCGCACCGCTTGCTGCATCATATACAGGTGCATGACATTTTACCGAAGGAAGGTGCTCATTAATATTAGCTATAAGGCCTTTTCTTACGGCAGTATCATGAATAAGCAGACCTCCTGCCAAAGCCAGCTCCGGCTCGGGAATTTGCATTCGGATAAATAAGGCCCTTACAAGCTCCGTAAGTTCCCCTACCGCTTTCCTTATTATTTCTCCGGCAACTTTATCACCCAGTCCATCTGCAATTTCTACTTCTCTGGCAACAGATGCTATTAGACTCTTGTCCGTGGCTGTATATATCTTTTGAATAAGCTGTGGTATATCTGTAATTCCCCACTTCTGTCTTACCATTTCGCTAAGACAGGTTTTTTCACCTCGACCGTCTTCTTCACGTACTATGGCTGCAAGTGCGTCCCTGCCTATTGCATACCCACTGCCGACATCATCGATAAGATGACCGTATCCGCCAACCCGGATTATCCTTCCGTCCTCGGTCATTCCCGTACATATACTGCCGGTCCCCGCAATCAGAATTCCACCCGGATTTCCTGCATTTGCCCCGAACAAAGCAATTTCATTATCTCCCTTCAGTAACAGAGTTCCTGAAAATCCAAGTTCAGCTGCTTTTTCACAGATCAGATCCTTTGTTTCCTTATTACTTATACCGGCAGCACCAATACAAATAGAATCGCATTTGCCCTCAGCTTTTATGACAGTAAAAATATCTGTTACTAAATCCGAAAAGAGTCCTCTCCCGATACTATTTATATTGAATGGGCCAAACTCTTTTCTTTTCAGTATAATTCCGTCTGTCCTGCGAATTTCTAATGTAGTATGCGTACCGCCACCGTCAATTCCCGCAACAATTCTCATAATATTCCCCATTTCTGAGCGACTTATCGCGAGGAATATAGCAATGGCTATTTGTTTTCGCTCAGGAACAAATAGCCGTGTGAAAAATCATAGTATATGATTTTTCACACTATTCCTCATTCCGAAGCATAGCACAGAATGCTCTCACTAAATATCTACGGCTCCTTTTCGTGCAATCGGTGTCTGTTAATGTAAAGCAACAGGCAATTCCCCCGTCGGAACAAGCTTCCCGCGAAGCACATCGGCTAAAAGCCTCATTGTTGTATCTGAGTATTCCCATGCCGCAATTCCTGCAGCATTCTCCGGCAACTTCTCCAAATCGTAGGGATTCCTCAATGCTATAACTACCATGGGCTTGGCAAGTCCCGCAAGACTGTTGACAAGCTCCTTCTGACCGGGGTTTAAATGTCCGTTATAGGTACAGACCGCAATCATGCTTGCAGCTTTCGCCGCATTACATACCTCTTCAATCTGCTCTCTGCCGGGGTCTCTATCTGTAACAAAACTATATCCGTTTAATTCCTTCTCCATAAAGGTCGGGAACGGCGCCTTCCCCTTTTCCTCATTTGATGCCAGCGTTGCTCTGAAATCGGCACATCCCGTAAAAAACGGTTTATCTCCGAGAGCCGGTAGGCTTCCTTTTACAATTGTTATTGATTTTGAATAGAGTTCCTCTATCTTAACAGAATCTTCAGAGAGATATTCATTCTCTCTATTGCCCTGCAGTAAATCCTTTTTATATCTGATAATCTTGTTTACTGCCGCCACGAGCTCATCTTTATCAATCGCACCTTTATCCACCGCTTCAATGACCGCACTTACGGCTGCCTCCTGCAAAGCTGCCGTATGACTCACACATACAATATCAACACCGGCTGCAATTGCTTTTACGGCACCTGTCGCAACTCCGTAATACTCCTTTATTGCGTCCATTTCAAGACAATCGCTGATTACCAGTCCGCCAAACCCCATTTTCTCCTTAAGCAAACCGGTTATTATTCTCCTTGACATTGTACAGGGAATACGCTCCGGCTCAAGCTTCGGAAAAAGAATATGCGAGCTCATTATTGCAGTAACCTTTCTGCTAATCGCCTCTGCAAAGGGTATACATTCAAGCTTTTCCAGCTCCTCCAAAGACTTGTCAACAACAGGTAAGCCAAGATGAGAATCAACCGCTGTATCACCATGTCCCGGAAAATGCTTGGCACATGCCGCAATACCTTCTTTTTGATAGCCTTCCACAGCGGCACTCACAAGCTCAGCAACCTTGTACGGATTATCCCCATAGCTTCTTACTCCGATAACCGGATTGTCGGGATTGCTGTTTATATCCGCATCCGGAGCAAGATTAAAGTTGACACCGCAATCCTTTAACTCTCTTGCCGTAATTTCTGCAGCAAGACGCACGTTCTCTATACTTCCCGTAGCTGCCAGTGCCATCGCTCCCGGTGCATTATGACATTCCTTAGGAAGTCTGGTCACAACTCCACCCTCCTGGTCAATCATAATAAAGGGGAGATATCCCGTTTCATCGAAAATCAATTCATTAATCTCACGACATAAGCCCTTCAGCTGCTGTTTATCGGCAATATTATGCTTAAATAGAATCACATTACCAATTTTATACTCTTTTACAAGCCTCCGAAACTCCTGACTGATTTCAGTTCCCGGAAACCCGCCTACAAAGCATTGCCCTATCTGTCTCATCAAATCCGTTTTCATATCCCATCCCCATTTCCGAGCGACCTGTCGCGAAAATTAACACTATTGGCTATTTGTTTTCGCTCATAAGCAGATAGCCGTGACTAATCATAAATATGATACTGTTTTTTCCGCTCTTCAAAGCATTTGCAGTCCTTTTCATACCTACTCAGGACATCATCAATATTCCACCGGTTCTGTTCCAGGGTATCACTCCCGCTAAGCAGTGAAAGCATACTGCGTCCGCCCTCATGTATTGGCGGCAAAACCATGTAACTCCCGGGATAAAGTCTGCGTATCTGATACAAAATCTTAATTCCCAGTGTTACCGGCCGGAAGCTTCTATAGTCAAGGACGTGCAACAGCACCCCGCCGCACTTCTCGTCCTTCCACTTAGAAGCAGTGGGTGTAAACCACATCGGTGTGGCTATCGCCCCCTCGATTCCGACAGAGCGCAATTCCCGCGAAAGCTGCTCCGCGTCAATAAAGCCTGCTCCGATAAGTCTGAACGGTGCCGCCGTTCCCCTACCCTCTGATATATTCGTCCCTTCAAACAGACATGTTCCCGGATAGAAAATTGCCGAGTCATACGAAAGCAAACCGAGACTTGGCGCCGGCCATATCTTTCCCCATTCGTTAAACAAACTGCTTCGTTTCCAGCCGCATAAGGTTACAACCTTTAAATCACACCCCAGTCCGCTCTCTTCATTCATCATAACAGCTAATTCCCCGACTGTCAGCGCATATCGAACAGGTAATGAATAGCATCCGACAAAGCTTATATGCTCCTTATCCGGAAGACCGCCCTCAACAATATCACCTCCAAGCGGATTCGGACGGTCAAGTACAATCAGTCTTTTTCCCGCTGCCGCACAATCCTGCAGCGCATAATATAGAGTTGATATATATGTATAAAACCGCGCTCCCACGTCCTGTATATCATATACGAGAACATCAAAGCAATCCAGCATCTCCTGAGTAAAGCGCTTATCCTTATTCTTATACAGACTGTAAACCGGCAGACCTGTCATCGGATCCCTGTAATTATCAACCGCTTCACCTGCTCCGGCATCTCCTCTTACCCCATGCTCCGGCCCAAACAACACGGTCAGATTACATAATCTGCTCAGAATACTGATTGTCGATTCTCCGCCTGAATCCCTGCCGGTACCATTTGTCAACAGACCGACTCTCGCTTTCCCTATCCACTCTGTATGTTTCTCAATCCGGTCTGCACCTAAAAGAACCATAAGCCGTTCCTTCTCCCTACATACTAATCTTTCCCATCACGACCGGGTGCTTTGCACCTGTGACAGACATCACATTGTTAGGTACTCCGCCCAGCGCCTCATTAGCTAATATCGCAAATGCAACTGCTTCCTTAGAATCGCTGTCATAGCCGATGTCTTCATTGGTCAGCACCTTACAGCCCGGCAAGCAATTTTGCAGATAAGTAAGCAAAGTTCTATTTTTACTTCCGCCCCCTCCGATAATCAGCTCATCCGGCATTTCCGGCGCAAAATGACTTAGCGCATATGAAATAGTCTCTGCCGTAAATCCGGTAACTGTTGCTAGAACATCCATCAGACCAATACCGTTTCCATCCGCGAAATCATAGATTTTCGCCATATATGCCTCGCCGTAATACTCACGTCCCGTAGTCTTCGGAGGCTTTCGGCAGAGATACGAATCCTGCATCATATATTGAAGCAGCTTCTGATTAACCTTACCCGCTGCTGCCATTTTCCCCATATCATCAAAACGTTTCTTTCCGTCGGTCATACGCATAACAACCGCATCTATCAGCATATTTCCCGGACCCGTATCGAAAGCGATAACCTGCTCGGGCGTCGCATTTTTCGGAAGGATTGTAATATTCCCTATTCCGCCGATATTCTGAAGCGCAACCACCTTATCCTTTTTACCGTATAAAAGATACTCCGTGTATGGCACAAGCGGAGCCCCCTGTCCTCCGGCAGCCATATCCCTGACCCTGAAATCACCGATAACCGGACAGCCCATTGCCTCCGCAATACGCGCATCCTCTCCTATTTGAAGGGTTCCCGTAACATAATGTCCCAGATATTCCTCCATCACAGGCATATGCCAGACTGTCTGACCGTGATTACCTACCAGATCTATATCGCAGGGTGCTATTCCGGCCTTTTCGCAGAGTGCAATACATGCCTCTGCATACAGCTCTCCAAGCAAATTACCAAGTCTGCAAAGCTCCGTAGCTCCTCCGTAGTTTCCCTCCGCCACCCTAAGGATTCTTTCCCTGATTTTCTGATTAAACGGCATAAAAAGAAATTGGCGCTGCACAACGGAAATATCTTTTCCATATCCCGATATCTCCGTTAATACAGCATCAATTCCGTCTGCCGAAGTACCGGACATCAGTCCGATGATACGTCTCATCGGTTTAGCACGCAGCATCGCCAGGTCCTTATACATCGACATTCACCCCTCTTTCTATTCCCTTACAGCACGGGCCACATGACCATCCGCCTTTTTTAATACAAGAATGGCTTCTTCCATACTGATATTACGCATTAACATAACAATTGCTATTTTAGGCCGGTAGCCGCATTCCTCCAAAACCTCTACCGCCCGTTTCTCTGTCACCCCGGTAACACTCTGAACAATCGAAATACACCTCTGAACCAGTTTTCCGTTTGAAGGCTTAACGTCAACCATCAGGTTTCCGTAAACCTTACCCAAACGAATCATCGTACCCGTAGAAAGCATATTTAAAACCATTTTTTGTACGGTACCGCTCTTCATTCTTGTTGAACCGGTAACTACCTCCGCACCGGGCATCGGTGCAATCCCAATGTCAGCCATCGTATCAATCTGCGAACCCCTGCAGCAGGTTACACCTATAACGAGGCTACCCACTTTTCCGGCATACTTTAGTGCTCCTATGACATAAGGCGTTCTTCCTGAGGCAGCAAGACCAACCACTACATCCCTGCTGCAAAGGTTAATTGCCTTTAAGTCCTCCTCTCCAAGCTCCATATTATCTTCCGCACCTTCAACGGCTTTAAAAATCGCATTATTCCCTCCTGCAATAATTCCCTGAACCATTTCCGGCTCGGTTGAATATGTCGGCGGACATTCTACCGCATCCAAAATCCCGATTCTTCCCGATGTTCCGCATCCAATGTATATCAGACGTCCCCCATCCTTTAGTTTATCTGCAATCAAATCAATTGCTTCTGCAATCTTCTCTAATTCACATTCAACAGCTATTGCCACCTTTTTATCTTCCTCATTGATAAGCTTAACCATCTCAAGCGTACTGAGCTCATCAATATGTAAAGTATTTTCATTCCGCATTTCAGTAGCAATTTTGTCTAACTCCATGTCCATTCCTCCTGTTTGCATAATCATAGCCCCGATTCTAGCCCTTTACTGCTCCGACCGTAACTCCCTCAAGGAAATACTTCTGTAAAGAGAAGAACAAAATAAACATCGGCACGGCAGAAATGCAGGCTCCCGCCATCATAGGTGAAAGCAGCGTTCCGTTTGCAAATTTAAAGGTCTTAAGTCCTACCTGAATTGTAAACATTGCTTCCTTCGATGTTACGAGGAACGGCCAGAAGAAATTATTCCAGCTGCTCAGGAAGGTATTTATTGCCATAACGGCAAATATTGTTTTTGACAGGGGCGCAACAATCAGAAGATATGTTTTTATCTGATTGCAGCCCTCAACCTTTGCACTCTCGATAAGCGGTGTAGGTATACTCTCAAAAAACTGCTTTGCAAGGAAAATATTATAGGATGTACATACACTCGGCAGAATAAGCGCTAAAAAGGTATCTGTCATCCTAAATTTATTAACGAATAAAATGTACAACGGAACCTGCGTTACCTGATAAGGAATCATCATTGCAACCAGAATCGCAAAGAACAGAAAATTGCGTCCCCTGAATTTGATTTTGGAGAATGCGTATCCCGCAAGTCCCGCAAAAAGTACATTACCCACTACAATGGCAATTGCCACAACAAGGCTGTTTCCCAGCCATCTTATTGAATACTCGCTATACTCAACAAAAGTCTTATACGAATCGAAGGTCCATGTTCTCGGAAATATCGAATAAGAGGTCGATGCCGACTCAACCGGAGGTCCGAAGGACCAAGCTAGCATATATACTATGGGAAAGAGAGAAACAACTGCGAACAGAACCAGTAATATTGCTAAAATGGTATTTCGTGTATAGCGCAACTTAACATTATGTAAATGCTGTGAATATAATCCTGATGCCATAGCCCTCTCCTTTCCTAATACTCAACATCATTGCCCATGACCTTAAACTGAACAACCGTCAGGGCAGCAATAACAATAGAAAGCATAATCGCCTGTGCACATGCCAGACCATATTTTGCATATACAAAAGCATTATTAAAGATCAGCAGACCTATCATTGTTGTATTATTATCAGGTCCGCCGCCTGTCATCATATATGCATTCATAAATACCTGGAAAGAACCGATAACACTGGTTACAAGCAGGAATAAAGTAGTGGGCTTACACAGAGGGTATACAATATAACGTATTTTCTGCATAAATGAGGCCCCATCCATCTCAGCTGCTTCAAAATACGAATTATCAATTCCATGCAAAGCAGCCATATAAATAATGATATTACTTCCGTGACTCGATAAAAGAGCCATTATGATAAGTGAAGGCAGGGCAGTCCTGCTGGAACTCAGCCAGTTGACCGGAGCCACACCGAACACATCAAGAATCTGGTTGAAAATTCCGGAAGGTGATGAATCATACAGCCAAAGCCATACAACCGCTGTTGCTACACCCGACGCAATTCCGGGCAGATAATAAATTGCCTTAAAAACAGACTGAGTTCTCTTTTTAAACGGCAATATCATTATTGCAATAGAGAAAGAAAGCAATAATGAAAGCGGCACTACCGCAACCGTATAGACCAGTGTGTTTACAATTGATTTCCAGAATAGTGAGTTAGACAATGCATCGATATAATTCTGCATTCCAATCCATTCCGAGCCGAATGGCTTATACTTTTGAAAGCTGGTTATTACCGCTGAGCTGACCGGATAAAGCGTAAACAGAATAAATACGATTATTCCGACTGCTATAAACGACCATCCGCTAAAATTTTCTCCTTTTTTCACGCTTTCAACCCCTTTCTTACCAAATGTCAGCCATAAACAGTAAAAGCTCCGCCCACACCATCAGGGCGGAGCCTCTACTCCATATTTTAATTATTTAACCCAACCTGATGCGCAGTTTTCAGCGCCAAACAGATTAACAGCTTCTTCACAAATTATATCATATACTTCTTTTGCAGTTGTTTCACCTGCAAGCAGTGCCTGGAATTTAGGAACGATGTGTTCATCCATAAGTGTCTTTGCATTAGCTGACATCTCTGCTGTTACACCGGTAGGAGGTGCAACAACCTTGCTGATTGCTCTTTCTGTTGCCTTTGCATTAAGCTCCGACTGGTCAAGCTCGAAGCCTTCCTGAGCCTTACGTCCGCTTTCGCATACGCAGCTTAAGAATAACTGATTATCAACTGCTGCAACTCTTTCTGCGGAACAGATATAATCGAGGAACAGACATACATTCTTAAGGTGCTCATCTGTTGTATTATTGTTACGTAATACTATCATTCCGTCTACTGTTCCGAATACGGTCTCAACGGCATTATTCATTGTAGGAACGGGAAGGAATACATATTCTACTTCGATAGAACCTTCTGCCGCCGTTCCGTCTTTAATACCTGCATTATTCTTCTTAACATTGTTTTCAAACAAAGGCATTGCCTTACCGGTTACCATTGCTTCGCCTGTCTCGAGCATAACTAGACGCTGTCCGGCTTCTACTGCAAAGTTAGGCATAAAGCCTGATTTAGTCATAGTCTCAACTGATTCAAGTAATGCAAGCATGTTCTCGGATGTATAAGCATACTTAAGATCACTTGTAAAGCTGTTTGTTATACCTGCCGAAACACCAAATATGCTTACGAAATCTGCTGTTGTTGTTCCTGAATTAGCAAATACAAAGCCATATGTACCATCCTTTGTTCCTGCCTCAACAATCTTTAAGAATTCGTCATAGCTCCAGCCCTCAGTCTGAATCTTGGCAACGTCTGCGCCTGCAGCTTCAAGCATTGCACGGTTTCCGCCAAGAGCCTGAATTGTTATGTACAGAGGAAGACCATATACTGTATTCTCAAGAGTCATATAATCAAGCGCGTTCTGATCATAATCCGCAAGTCTCTCCGCATCCATGTAATCAGCGATGTTGATTGCTGTTCCCATCTCTACAAAAGTTCCGATTGCACCATAGCTTACTTCCGCAATGTCAGGTGCAGTACCTGCAAGAGCTGCTGTTGTAAGCTTTGATGTATGCTCATCCCATGATGTCGATATTACATCAACCTTAATATGCGGATAATCCTTCTGGAAATCTGCAATCCAGCCGTTTAAGAGATCAACATAATCTCCGGTAACGGGAGGAACCATAATCGTAATCGTATCTTCCTTTGCTACATCCCCATCTTTTTCAGCTGTGTCAGATTTCTTCTCTTCTGAACTCTTGTTCTCAGATGAACTGCTTGCTGAGCTTCCCGAATCTTTGGTTGTATCATTACCGCATGCAACCAGTGATATTGTCATTACAGCTACAAGTAACAACGCAATCAGTTTCTTAACCTTCATAATAAACCCTCCATTTCTTTCCCTCAAAGATATAAATCTTGTTTGCGTTGCCATTATAGCATCAGCATCACAATGTTTCAACGTTTCTGCTTTTCTTTGGAACTTTGTTTCATCTGATGACCGTTTTTCTATTTTTTTATGCAAAATAATGAAACTAACTCGTTTTCGAACTTTTTTTTGTGCATAATACCCATAATCAATTCATCTTTATCATGCTCGCATATATGCTGTGTTTCATATCTGCACCTTGTATATATTCAGCTCCCAGTACTTTTTTGTAAAATTCTGCGGCATCACTGACTGCTCCTATAACCGCATAAGTATATCCCGCTTCAAGCATTGCATGCATTGTTCTTATAAGCAGGGCTGCTCCTATTCCCTTTCCGCGGAAATCCTTTCGCACACCGGTTGGTCCGAAATAATCCAGTCCCGTCGTATCATAACAGGCAAACCCCACTACCTCTTTTTCCGCTATTGCAATAAAACAAGTTCCGGGATTCTGGTATAGCGCTTTTTCTACCTCCGCCGGCCAGGAATTTCCCGGAAAACTTTCACAAACAAATTTCAATATTCTGTCCCTGTCAACTATAATCGCTCTCTTTATACATATATTGGGGGGCAACTGCGGAACTTCGGGCAGTTGCGTAAGATTTACAAGCATATCTCCGGTTACGTTCTCCATATGTACCTCCGATAACTATATATTGGGTTTTTCGATATGTGTCTTCTGAAGCCTTGCCATACATTCATCATAATTCTCGGTTGCATAAACCGTATACAGAAGGTCTATCATGTTAAGCTGCGCAATACGCGAAGCACTTGCGCCGCTTCTGAACAGAGACTCACTTGCCGAAGTATAAAGCACATGCGTTGCCATTGAGGCTATTGTAGACGGCGCAAATCTCGTTATGGCAATAGACGGAGTCCCGTTTGCACAAAGCTGCTCCAGACATTTAACCATTTCTACCGTTTCTCCGGAATAAGAAATAACTATACCCACATCCTCCGAGGTTGTATTCTGTGCCATAATAAGCTGTGAATGCCAGTCCTCGTTAACATAGCAGGGTTTGTTTACCCTGGAAAATTTCAAATATGCGTCCTTTGCAACACACAATGACGCGCCGATTCCGAACAACAGCAGATTTTTGCTTGACGAAATAAGCCGGACACTTTCCTTAAACTTCTCAATATCAAGAAGATTAAGCGTGGTTTCCAGTGACGATATATTTTTGTAGGTAACCTTTTCCACAATACTCTCGATTTTATCGCCGGGTTCTATATCAGTGCCCTCAATTTTGTTACTACTCTGGTAGAGCGCAAGCTCATAAATTACCGCCTGACGAAAATCCCTGTAGCCGTCAAAGCCAAGATGCTTACATAATCGCACAATTGTAGACGGCGAGACATAAATTCTCGCCGCCAATTCTCTAATATTATTTTCCAGTATCATGGTCGGGTTTGATAAAAACTGCTCAGCAACAATCCGCTCAGCATTCCCGACATAATCATGCATTTCCCTTAATCTTATAAGTGGATTCTTCATGACTGTTTACATACTCCTCTCCGGAATACCAAACCATTCATCAACATATTCCCTAAGTGTCATAATCAGTCCGGCATCTGCTTTATCCGCTGATTCAACAGCCTCCGGAATATATGTATTATCAATTACTTTTATTCCTGTCAGACATTTCAGCCATATGCATGCCAAAAGATATCTTCCGTACAAAAGACTCATATGAAAGCCGTCTCTGCACAAGGAAAGACCTCCCTCGTTTACGGAAAACTTGGGCTTGGACCGAATGCTCTGAATTATTTCTCCGCTCGGAATCAGTCTAAGTCCGTATTTGTCCGCCATACGGCTATAGCAGCTGTTCAATCTTTCAAACATTTCCTTTTGACTGCGGTTATATCTGACAAAACCCGGATGCTGGCTATCTTCTTCATAAGCCCAGGTTTCATGGAGCAAAAGCTCCGCATCCGGCGCCTTTTCCTTTAAATATCCGGTCATAAGTCCCAAAAACGGTTCATAGGTATCTGCCCATCCGCTGCTCTGACTAACCTGCTGGGTAATAATATAATCCCACTTTTCTTCACTCAGAACTTCTTCAATTGACACCTGCCGTTCGGTTATCATGCCGTTAAGCTGATACTGATATTCTCGTTTTCCGCTTTCGATATTACCCCAGTGCCGCTCAAGAGAACAGGCTCCGATATAAAGGTTTACAACCTTAGTATCAATGCCCGACGCCGCTGCGGTCTGATGCAGAAAGCGGGTAGCATCCTGCGAAAAGCTGTTTCCTATTGCAAGAATATTAATCATACTATTCCCCATTTCTGAGCGACTTATCGCGAGGAATATAGCAATGGCTATTTGTTTTCG
>JAZNKQ010000052.1:0-6662 GCA_045578645.1 Lachnospiraceae bacterium | reverse complement strand
ATCCAGCTGAGCTACTAGCACACACGTAAGGAATTTTACCCTTACGAAAAGCGGGTGATGGGAATCGAACCCACGTGTCCAGCTTGGAAGGCTGGTGTTCTACCATTGAACTACACCCGCATAAGACAATATTCTGCGTTGAGTCGGGGTGACAGGACTTGAACCTGCGACCTCTTGATCCCAAATCAAGCACTCTAGCCAAACTGAGCCACACCCCGAAACCTCCGAGATCAGCACGTTTACCGCTTTTTAACACCGCTCTCATGACGCAAGGTATATTATATATTAGCACTTTTGAATTGTCAACACTTTTTTATAACTTTTTCAGAGTAAAATGAACGCACCCTTTTTTGTCTATTTCCATAATAATATAAGTAGGATTATGCCCCTCCTGGCGTGGCAGTGAAATGCTCCCGGGATTAACCAGCCATATCCCGTCAGCCTCATCAATCAGCGGTCTGTGGGTATGCCCCGACATCAGTATATCACATTGCAAATCCGCCGCTTCTCTTCGCATCCCATCAATCGAATACGGAAGTCTGTGCCCGTGCTCGAGATGAATTCTGTAGTTACCCAGCTTTAATTCACGTACACGCGGAAGCGTCGAAAAAATATCATTATTTCCCGCAACAATCTCACAGGGGCAGTCGGCAAGCGCTTCGATATAGTCCTCCTGACGGCATACATCACCAAGATGTATCAGCAAATCAATCGGCTTTACCTTTTCCAGTACATATTCTAAATTGTCAAGGCGTCCGTGTGTATCACTTACTACAAGTATCTTCATACGCAGCCAAAAGCTCCTTTATTTTGTTAAGCGCCTTTCCGCGATGACTGATTCTGTTCTTTTCTTCGGTAGTCAGCTGCGCCGAAGTGCATCCGTACTCGGGCAGAAAAAGAATCGGATCATAGCCGAAGCCGTTTGTTCCCGCCATTTCCTCAGCAACGCGTCCCTCAAGTGTATCCCTGACCGTCACATATTTCCCGTCCGGATATACGCAGGTTATTGCGGCAACAAAGCGCGCGGAACGCTTATCACCCTCAACTCCCTTCAGGCTTTCAATAATGTGGCTGTTCTTAACTGAATACGGAGTATCCTCACCCATAAATCTTGCCGAATAAACTCCCGGCTTTTTATCAAGGTAATCTACCTCAAAGCCCGAGTCGTCTGCCAGAACCAAAGCGTCGGTATGCTCTGCCACGGCTCTTGCCTTAATAAGCGAATTCTCTTCATAGGTTGTCCCGTTTTCTTCGATTTCAACCTCAATTCCGGCTTCCTTTATCGACAATACTTCAAAAGGCAAATCCTTCAGTATAAGCCTTATTTCGCGCATTTTCCCTTCATTTCCCGTTGCAAAAACAATTTTTTTCATATCAATCCCCATTTCTGAGCGACTTATCGCGAGGAATATAGCAATGGCTATTTGTTTTCGCTCAGAAACAAATAGCCGTGTGAAAAATCATAATATATGATTTTTCACACTACTCTGTCCTCTCTATTTTCTCAATTGCTCTTTTTATTGCCGCGTAAGCAGCCTCGGCAAATTTCTTCTGGTTTTCTTCCTTTATCAGTATCGAAAGATCCTCATCATTAGAAAGATACCCGGTCTCAAGCAAAGCAACAGGCACCTTTGAATGTCCTACTATCAGCACATCTCCCGCCATCGCAACAAGCCCGCGGTCACTGTGAGTAAAGCGCGCTGCCAGCTCCTCCTCACACAGCGTCGCAAATGCCTTTGAATTGAATCCAAGCTCATCCGGCTGCCTCTGGTTATAAAGAACCTCAAAGCCGCTGAGCGTCGTCAGCTCAGAGGAATTGCAGTGAACACTCAGGAACAAATCGGCATCAAGACCGTTTGCCATATTAACTCTTTCCTCTAAAGACGGCTTTATATCCGTAACTCTAGTATAATAGGCTGTAATACTGTCATCCTTATCAAGAAGCTCCTTAAGATACAGCACAATATTCAGATTAATGAGCTTTTCAGGATACTCTTCTCCGCCGGTTACCGCGCCGGGGTCATAGCCACCATGTCCGGCATCCACAACAATAATTCTGTCGTGCACATCCCTCGGACGTGCAAGGTCTATATATACATACTCTTCTGAGACAAAAAAATCCGCCTCATAATAGTCATCCAGATATATCCACAGCTGCTGCCCCTCATCCTCCTGTACAATTTCGGTGCCAAGAACAGTATTATACCGCACAGCAACTACACCGGATACTCCATCAGCCTTATATTCATCACTGCCTATAATAATGAAATTCTCTGACCCGGCTTCTGATTTGTCTATCGCATCCGCGCTCAGACAGACTGCCTTTTTGTACATTACCATAAGACCTTCCGGTACACCGCCCTCAAACGCATCCCTACCTATAATAATATGAAGGCTGCCGTCAAGCACCGGATATTCTCCGGTTTCACCCGGCACACGCTCCCTTAGGCACTCAAGTAAAGCCTCCGCATATTCATTATCCGCCTCTTCTCCGGACAATTCAAAGACCTCATTATTATCCCCATTATCATCAGCCTGGCCGCCATCTTCCGGCATCCTGTTTATCGTATCAATGGGCTCGTCCACTGCAGTACCGTTCCCCGCCCAAGGTGTTCCCTCTGATTCAAAAACGCTGTCCGTCTCTGAAAGACCCTCACTGCTTTCTGCTCCCGAACCCGCAGCCACTGCTGCCGCTCTCGCCTCCTCAAGAAGAATTACCAGCCATACGCAGGCTATTATAATGAGCACTGACAGTATGCGATAAACCCGCTGTCTGAAACGTCTTTTGTCACTCACTTTTCATCTCCCGTAGCAATACCTTTTCCCAGTTTTTATCGCTTCAAGTATATAGTAATCCTATTGATTTTTCAAGCAAATGCATTATAATTATTAGAGTACGGAAAGTATAATTAACAAATGAAAGTGAGATTCAAAATGGCAGTAAATCGCATTACAATAAAGCAGGAGGATAAAACTCTTACGGTTGTTCATCCCTATTACACATCAGCCGAGCCGCTCGGAAGCATCGTTGTCCTCCACGGTATGGCAGAGCATCACGAGCGTTATCTTCCGTTTGCCGAGTATCTTAACTCCTGCGGCTATGATGTGTTCCTTTATGACCATCGCGGTCACGGTCTGAGCAGGAAGTTTGAAGATTTAGGTCATTTTGCAGATTACGACGGCTATAAAAAGGTAATCTGCGATGCAATCTCCGTAATCAAATATGTCAAAAGTGTCAATCGCGGAGCCAAGCTTGTTCTTTTCGGCCACAGCATGGGCTCAATTATTGCCCGCAACGTAATACACTATTACGATGCCATTGACGAGTGCATCATCTGCGGAACCTGTAATCCGCCGAGATGGAAATCAGGAATGGGTTCACTTGTTGCAAACATCGTTAAGCATGTTAAGGGCCTCCATCATTGCTCACCCTTCCTTAATAAGCTTGTAATTGATACACGCGAGTTTACAAAGATATCTAACAGGACCGCCTTTGACTGGCTTACAAGGGATAACAATATTGTCGGCGCATACATACATGACCCCTACTGCGGCTTTATATGTACAACAGCCTTTTACCACGACCTTATCCGCCTCACCCATATGGCATCCGCGCCGAAGCTTATTAAGCGCACGCGCCGCGAGCTCCCCATTCTCTTTATTGCGGGCAGCCACGATCCGGTCGGTGATTTCAGTCACGGTGTTACCAATCTCTTCTCGACCTTTCAGCGCTACGGCTTCGTGAATTCCGACTGTATTATATATGAAGAATGCCGCCACGAGCTTCTTAACGAGCTTAACAACAGCGAAATCATGAAGGATATTGTTGATTGGATGAATAAGTCCGGTGTCAGTGTATCTTCGGAAGCACGCGAATCCGAGCCGGTTATTTCTTCAAAGGGCTCCGAGCCCGACGAGCAGGAAATCGCGAAGCAGATTAACGCTTCTCTTGCCACCTCAGAGCCGGAGGAAACCGAAGGCGAGAAAAAACTCTCAGACCTGCGCGCAAAGAAGCAGTCACGCAAAGCAAACAAGGCTGACAGCGAATAGAGCCTTCTTAACTATTATGGCAAAATACCCTCAAGCGGTTATCATAGCCGCCCGAGGGTATTATTTTATTATTAATGCAGCTTTTCACACGCCGTTTATGCCAAAGTGTCACAAACAGCTTATCCCTGCACCGGCTGACGTCTGCCGCTCGGCGGCTTCGGTCCGTAATACTCGTAAAAATACGTTTTCATCATTCCATTATATATTTTACGGTTCTTATCTGCTTTTCTTCCTATATATTTCTGCGCTTCGTCATACGCGGTAATAATGAAATATGACCATGCATCAAGACTTCCGAAGGCTTCTCCGATTGCCTTATATAAAAACGGCATGGCTTCCTTTTCTTCAAGACGCTCACCATACGGAGGATTTGTAATAATAAATCCGTATTTCTTCGGATGAGACAAATCCCTGACATCACGTTGCTGGAAATGAATATGCGCATCAACACCGGCAAGTCTGGCATTCTGCCTTGCCGCCTTCACTATCTCATCATCAAGGTCGTAGCCCTGAATGCTTAGCTTCGCATCGCGTATAACTAAATCCTTTGCTTCGGTTAACGCATCACTCCATATCTTCTTATTAAGGAACTCAAAGCCCTCTGCCATGAAGCTTCTGTTCATGCCCGGGGCAATATTAAGCCCCAAAAGCGCCGCTTCAATCGGTATCGTACCGCTGCCGCAGAACGGGTCAACAAGAATTCTGTCCTTATTCCACGGAGTGAGCATGATTAACGCGGCTGCAAGTGTTTCGGTGATAGGCGCTTTACTTGTGAGCCTCCTGTAGCCACGCTTATGAAGGGACTCTCCCGACGTGTCAATCCCTACCGTCACCTCGTCCTTCATTATTGATACCCTTATGGGAAATGCCTGTCCCGATTCACTAAACCAGCTGATTCCGTACTTTTCCTTAAGGCGTTCTACCATCGCCTTTTTCATAATCGACTGAATATCCGACGGGCTGAAAAGCTTACTCTTAATGGAGTTAGCCTTAGTCACCCAGAATCTGCCGTCAGCCGGAATATAGTTCTCCCACGGAATCGCTTTGGTTCCCTGAAACAGCTCCTCAAAGGTCTCCGCCCTGAATTTCCCTGCCTTCAGCAGGACTCTTTCGGTTGTCCGCAAAAACATATTCGCGCGCGCGAATGCACTCTCATCACCCGCAAACGTAACCTTTCCGTCTTCAACCTGAACAATTTCATAGCCCAGTCCGGTTATCTCTCTTTTCAACACAGACTCCAGTCCAAAATGACACGGAGCAATAAATTCATATCTCATAGTAATCCTCACTTCTAAAGCGCAGCCTTGTTTCATCCATTATATCAATGCCTATATTGAAAAGCAAGAATTTCCAATTTAGTCTGCTATAATTAAGCCGTACTTTCAGACTTTGTCCCTGGAGAGGGACGAGAAAAATAATACTACTATAATACATACAAAGGATAAAATTATGAACGAACAAAATCTAAGTAAAATCATCAGCAGCGAGGCAAATACGCCTGATGCAAGCTTTGACGAGCTTCTTGAAGCCTTTATGCTGGAAAAAAAGCTGCGCGTAAGAATGACCACCTATATCGGCTACGAAACCCTTTCCCGCCGCCTTATTCTGCCCTACTTCACCGGCAGAATAATATCTTCTATCCGTCCCGCGGACATACGCTCATGGCAGAACAGGATTATGGCGATGGATTTCACTCCACAGTATCAGCGCAGAATTGATACACTTATGGTATCTATTCTCAATTACGGCATGCGTTTCTTTGACCTTCAGACAAATGCAGCCAAGCTCGCGGGCACAATGGGCTGCTGGCGTACAAAATCAGTCAATTTCTGGACGCTAAAGGAGTTTAACCGCTTTATCACTTATGTGCGCTCCCCTCTTACACGTCTTGCGTTTATGACGCTTTATTGGACCGGAATGCGCAGCGGCGAGCTCCTCGCACTCACTCCGCGCGACATTGACTTTAAAGCCTGTACAATATCCATCACAAAATCTCTCAAACGATATCACAAACAAGACATCGTCCTTCCGCCCAAAACCGAGAAAAGTAAACGTGTCGTGTTTATTCACAAGAAGCTTCGCAACCAGTTCCGCGATTACCTCGGAAAGCTTACGGAAGAGGACTTGGACAAGAGAATCTTCCCTTTTACTCCCGAAGTACTTTATTCCGAAATGGAACGCTCCTGCCGTACCTCCGGAGTTAAAAGGATTAAAATACATGACCTTCGTCACAGTCATGCCTCCCTGCTCATCGAAATGAACGTAACTCCCCTCCTCATTTCGGAGCGTCTCGGACATGAAAAAGTCGAAACAACCCTGAATATTTATTCACATTTGTACCCGAATAAACAGAAGCAGCTTTCGACAAAGCTCGAAGCACTCGATACGCTCTAAAAAATAAGTTTTAGTGCGAAATTGTCCCAAAAATTGCGTTTTTTCTTCCATATTCTGTCACAGTATTACTCTTCTTTCCTTTTCTACTATTGTTTTGGCACAACAAAGGTTAAGGTTATCGTTACCAGCCTTTCAACAGAGAAGGTTCTCCTTGAGAAGTCAATCACAGTTAAGGTTAAGAAGAACGCTACAGAAGATACATTTAAGTGTGACCTTGA
>JAZNKQ010000051.1:0-12486 GCA_045578645.1 Lachnospiraceae bacterium | reverse complement strand
CATCAAAGGTTCCCGCTTCGACAATCGAACCGTTTTTCATTGCAAGAATACCGTCATACTGCTTAAGCAGCGTCTCCTCAAGCGAATGTGTTACAACAATACCTGTGATATTATCAAGCTTAAGTATGGCATCAGACACCTGATAAGCCGTTTCGGCATCCAGCGATGCCGTTGCTTCGTCAACCAAAAGCACCTGCGATTTTCTAAGAAGACTTCTGGCAATTGAAATACGCTGTCGCTCACCACCTGATAAACCGTTTCCGTTCTCACCGCAAAGATATTCAGCCCCCTTTTCCTCTATCAGGGCAGTCAGACCCGAAAGAAGCATTGCCTCATTAATCCTGCTCTCCGGAAAATCACTGAACATCGTAATATTGTCACGGATAGTCGCATTAAACACAAATACATTCTGCTGAATTATACCTTCAATTTCATAAAGATTACTGCTGCTAATCTGTCTAAGCTCCGTATCATCATAGAATATTGTGCCTTCATAATTCTGATAGGATGCCATCAGAAGATTTAAAAGCGTTGATTTTCCGCTTCCAGAAGCGCCTACAATAGCGTACTTTTTGCCTGCCTCAAATACACAATTAACATTCTTTAATATCTGCTTATCCTGTTCATAGCCAAAGGAAAGATCCTTAATCACAATCCCGCGCTCAAGTCTTATGTGTTCGCCTTCAAGCTCTTCACGCACATTGTCGCTCAGAGAAGTCGCAACCTTTTCTATCAGAGCCCGGGCTGCTTTTCGCTCAGCAATACAATTCGGTATTGTCCCGATGGGACCAAGCACATAATTCATCAGCTGAACAAAAATCAATGTTGTTCCCGCAGTAACCCCATCACCTGACAGCGCAAGATACGCACCAAAAAGGAACACTCCCAGCTGGGCGGTAACGCCTGCAACAGAGCCGCACATCTGAACAATAACCTGCATTTTCTGCCTTCTGCACTGGGCAGCGGCAAGCTTTTTCAGATTTTCCTTAAAAATACGGCACATCTGCAGCTCTGCCTTAAAGGACTTTATGACCGTAAAACCGCCGAGACTGTCCTTCAAGGTTGAAGTATAGCTTTCATTCATGTCAGAAACCGTCTTCTCTGCCACGGCAATTCTGTTACCCGTCGAAATCGAGATAACAAGCGGCAATATCGAAAGTCCCATCGCAACCAGAGTAAGCATCGGACTGTACCATATCATCATTACTACGGCACCGGCGAAGGTCAGCAGATTTCCGAATATCGTAAAGGTATTAACTAAATAACCCTGTTCTATTGTCCGGATATCATTGGTAAGCGCAGATATATATGCTGATGTATTTTCACCTGAAAAGGCGGATATGTTCTTCTTTGTAAGCTCACCAAAAACATACTCCTTGTACTGCGATATACCGCGTGTAATAAACCTCGGCTTCGAATGATATGCTACCCCGCCCGAAACAATTATTCCGGCAATAACAATTAATGTAATTATCATAAGCTCCGCAAGCTTAAACCCTGTATTATAGCCGCCTATCAGGTCTATAAGCTGCTGTAAAAGCCACGAAACAATCAGTGCTTCCGCTACTCCTAACAGGGTTTCGCTAAGTGCAAATAAAAAGCTGACACGATTTCCCCTGTAAAACTGTTTTTTATATTGACGTATATTAGTTTTCACACTATCCTCCATTCCGAAGCGTAGCGCAGGAATCCGCACGAGAAATTCACAAAGGTGATTTCTCGTGTCGCATAAGGGCTTATTTGTGACGCTTCGGCACAAATCAGCCGTGTGAAAAATCAGCATATCAATGTGATTTTTCACACTATTCCCCATTCCGAAGCGTAGCGCAGGAATCCGCACGAGAAATTCACAAAGGTGATTTCTCGTGTCGCATAAAGGCTAATTTGTGACGCCTCGGCACAAATCAGCCGTGTGAAAAATCAGCATATCAATGTGATTTTTCACACTATTCCCCATTTTTTATTCTCTTCCAGATTTCATACAGTCTTTCATTCCGGTTTTCCTGCGTAATCTGTCTTTCCACCAATTCAACCGCAGATTCCCCGAGATCATCATAAGCAGTTGACTTTCCGATATCCCCGACACAGAATTTAATATTATTAAGTCCGTATGTCGGCGCAGCATCAAATGCACCTGCAATTTCGAGTGCCCGACGAAGATATGGCTCAACTTTGTCCTCTTCACCAAGAAGCAGCGCCAGATTTGCCGCTTCCGAATAGCACGAAGCAATTACCTTATCTATATACGCCACCTCATTTTTATCCTTCTTCAGACTCTCAAGCACGCTCATAAGCCAGTCCACAGCCTCCCTGCACGAGACATAATCCTCGCTTTTATAGTAGTAATTTGCCTCCGCCAGCATTGTGCGAATTACGGAAGTAACAATACTTCCCAAGGCTCCGAGCATATACGGCTCTGCTTCTTTCAGATTAAATCCGTAATCACTTGTATAGATAACCGCAAGCAACGCATCATTAATACCGCAGACATTATATTTCTTTAAAATCTCAATTCCCTTTTCAGGCTTATCAAGAACAATGTAGCTCTGTGCAATCTTATTCTGTATTAATACCTCGCTGATTTCGGGATCCGTATTCTGCGACAGAAGCAAAATCGCATGCTCCAAAAGCTCTATGCAATGACTGATATAGCTTTCATTCTTCTGCTCTATTCCGGCAACCTCATATAATTCGCCCGCCCGATATACTATACGGAAATCATTCCTGTAGCGCATCAATGCCTTTTCTGCTTCAACGATTGCTTCATCATACTTTTTCTGCCGCTGAAGCTCATGTATCCTGCTTTCAAGTGCTGTTACGGAACCGCTCTGCACATCATATCCGACAAGAACATCCATGGATACTCCAAATAAATCTGCCATTTCTGCGATCAGACCAAGCTCAGGTGTTGCAACACCCCGTTCCCACTTCGAAACGGATGCAAAGGTTACACCCAGTGCCTCAGCCAATTGCTCCTGTGTCATCATATTTTCTTTTCGGAGCTTACTTATATTCATTGAGAGCGACAGCTTCATAATTTGTACCTCCTTTTCATATGCCATGTGTATAATATATCACATAAAACACAGAAAAAAAGGCATCGCTGGTATAATTAGTTTATTTTTTACTAAACCTATAGTTTAATCTGTCATATGGCAGCTACATCGCAGCAACGAAAAACCACCTATCCGAAGACAGGTGGTCCTATTTCCTATGGTAATATTATTGAATTTCCTGAATCATCCGCATAAACTGTAATGCTATCTCCCGACACCAATTCGGGTCTTTCCCAGAGCAAACAGCTTTTACGCCGGTAAACATTACCCATATGCGAGTAGGAATAAATTATCCTGTAGGGAAAATGCCGTCCGAACTGAACATTTCTTTGAAGATACACGCACTCCACGGTGCCCTCAATCCTTCTTCCGCCCGCAAAAAGCTCAGCCTCTAATTTATTCTTTCTTACGGTAACAGCCTTAAGTATACCGGCTGTTATGCCAAAGGACAGCCCCAGCAATGAAAAGATCAGACCCAGTAATTCTTTCGTCTGGATAACCGAGCTCTCCTTAATAGCCATAAGCCCGACATAGCACAATACTCCCACACAGATAAAAACAATGCTCAGACAAAGAAAAACTATCACAAGTATATCCTGAACATATTTTGGTTTTTTCATTTTAATCCCCCATTCCGAAGCGTAGCGCAGGAATCCGCACGAGAAATTCACGGAGGTGATTTCTCGTGTCGCATAAGGGCTAATTTGTGACGCTTCGGCGCAAATTAGCCGTGTGAAAAATCAGCATATCAATGTGATTTTTCACACTATTCCCCATTTCTGAGCGACTTGCCGCAAGGAGTATCGCAATGGCTATTTGTTTTCGCTCAGAAACAAATAGCCATGTAAAAAGCTTCAATCCGGTCAAACAATTAGTCAAAATCACATTAGCGATACAGCTATATATTCTTTACCGCATCCTGAATATCATTTGACAAATTCCTGATATTATCACTCTGGGCAGATACCTCCTCAGTAGTTGCCGCAATGCTTGTAATTCTGTCATTCATGGCGGCAATCTGACCAAGCAGCTTCTTAATACCCTCCACACTGCTCGTGATTCTCGGTACGGTTTCCTCAGCCTGCCGGTTATTTTCTTCAATCAGCTTTTTGGTAGAGGTTGAAAGGTTTCGGATTTCCTCAGCAACAACCGCAAATCCCCTGCCGTGCTCACCGGCTCTTGCAGCCTCAATATTAGCATTTAATGAAAGTAAATTCGTCTTATTTGCAATTCCGGCAATATCATTATTACTGTTCTTATAAACCCCGATGAAATCATAAATAAATCCGAGCGATTCCTCGATGGTTGCACATACGGCACTGACCTCCGTAACAAACTGCGTGATTTCCGTTGCATCAGTTGCAATTGTCGAATTCGCCTCAGACAGTATCTTAACACCGTCGTTCAGTACATGGAACTGCTCAATAATATCATGAAGATGAAGGTTGTAGCGCTCCTGCTCCTCCACACTCCTGCGGTGCATCTCTTCGATTTCCGCACGCTCTTTCTCCGCAAGCCATTTACTCAGGGATTCATTACCGCCCCGTTTCGTTCCAATCTGCGTAAAGCACTGATAATCGGTACAATGAGTATACCGCAGAAAAAATTACTTACTCCGTGTATAAAATCCCACGGCAGTCCCGCGATTATCCATGCAATCGTAGCGTCAAAATCTAATCCGAATATTAATGCCTGTGAAGGAGCATAGAGCGTACCGAACAGGAAACCGTGACACGCATTCACTATCATGTATATGACAGGTCTTACGGCCTTTGGCAGCTTCTGCGGCAGCAGCATGGTAACACCCCATAATACAGTCCATAAGTACAGGTAAGGAATCCACCAGGTCGCAAATCCGCTAAACACTCCGTTTAACAGCACATATATGTAGATTGGATATAAAGCTTTTTTTCTGTAGACCACAGTAGTTGCAATCGTAAACACTCCGAGTAAATGCACATTAGGCGCTACTTCCATTATAACTTTTGAAGCATACATCAAAGCCCCCAGCATCCCAAATACTGCAATCTCCTTCACCGTAAGCTTCATTATTTCTCGACCTTAAAAGAATAGGCTGCTCCGGCTTCTATAGCTGTTGAATCCGCACCGGCGGTTGCATACTCTCCGTTCACATAAAATGCCCAATAAGTCTGATCAACATCATAATCGGCTGTAATTCCGTTTACGGTTTTTACATACAAACCAAATTCACTTGTGTCCCCTGCAATCAGGTTAAGCTCTAACAAAGCCTCTCCGACTGTAGCCTTGTCCGTGTGGATTTCAAAATTAGTTTCATTTCCATCCTTGTCGACAACAATAAAGTCAAATTCTGTCTGCCCCTCACCAAGAACAGTACTCTCGGTTTGTGCAGACGTCCGGGCATTGCTGCCGTCATCTTTCGTAGCGCATCCTACTGCCGTAAATGCCATAGCCACAATAAGCATCATGCACAGGAACCACGAAGTAATTCTTTTACTACGTTTAAATCTCATGCTTTTTCCTCCATTAATATAATTTTGACCTTTTAGCCGGCTCTCGCGGCATAACGCAAAGGATTATAGCATTCGGATATTTCGACTTAGTGATACATATATCCGTCTTCTCAGAAATAAATCCAATGACTTTTCCCTATTTGTGGCAACAGGTAAGAATATATGCAAACAATTCACATCACGGCGACGGGCTCGTATGGGATTTGCACCCATTTCCCCGAATACTACTCTCTATCATAAATTTATTATGATATACATAATTAACTTTTCTGCCTTCACTGCTCACGGTTGTTCTTCTCTGACGCTAACACTTCAACCACAGCATCCGCTAACTCAGCGGGCCAGATCGGTCCGCTTTTTATAACATCAGCCCAGGGGCACAGCGTTTCATAATCATCATCGAAAACAATAGTATATGGAGGACCGCATCGGTCGTCAACAGCCATATACATACGTCTTCCATCGTGCATAATACTGCCCGCATCACTCTCACGCATTTTTTCGTCGAGACGGTCGAATATTTCCTTTGTTATCTCAAACAGCTGATACGATTGTATCCCGCCGTATTCGCCGAAATATCGTCCGTTATTACTGTCAAAGCAGGCTCTCCACCCCGAACCCTTTTTAAAAAGCATAATATTGTCCTCCTAATAATTCATATGAACCGGCAAACCTATTGAAGGCTATTGACTAAAGATTAATATGCTCAAAGCGGACTCCGTCTTCGTTAGCTTCAATCAAAAGGTACGAAGCCCCTTCTAAGCCTGCAGCTGAAACTGAAACAACATTTCCGTTCACAAAATTCTGATGAGAATGACCGATTACAGCCAGTTTATATTTCACTATCTCATCACTTTTACAGGCCTTATCGAATACACCGTTCTTCATGTCAGACAGCTGTAGAAAGGGATACGGCGCATTGATATCTGAAAATAGAAAATGTGAAAAATGCATTTTATGTCCGTGCCATTCGCTTTCATAAAATAACGGCATCTGCCTGATGAACTGTATTTGCTCATTCGTAAGCTTTTTTCTGGTTTCGTCATAATAAGCCCGCAAATATTCCACATCAGGATCAATATCAACTCCATATTCCATGTAAAGCTCGCAATTGCCCTTTAAACATATTATTTCATTGTCTCTCAATAAATCCAGACATTCTGTTTCTTCATGCCCACGTTGAAAAATATCTCCTAAAAACACTGTCAGGTCAGCATTCATTTCTTTAATTTTATTAAGCACCGCCTTTAAGGCTTTTAGGTTTCCGTGAATATCGGAAAATACTGCTGCCCTCATAACTTATCCTTTCTTGTACTGTCACCATGCTTTTAACTAATTTGGTAATTGTTAATTACTTTTTTACCTTTAGATACATACTGTCTTTCTCAGTAATTTCACGAATAACTTTACAAGGATTTCCGGCTGCCAAGACACCTGCCGGAATATCTCTTGTAACAACGCTGCCGGCACCGAGTTTGTTATACTGTTCACAAAGACGGTGGCTGCAGCTTTGTATATTGCCTATTTCTTCTGTAAGACAATCGTAAATCATACCATTATGCATTTTTTCGTATTCTGTCATTTTCTACCCTTTTGTAAATCGTTTTATTTTTAGTCAATTTCTAAAATGATAAACGCTCTCAATTATGACGATCCTTCAAATTTGAATTTGCAGGTCTGCACTTTGGCTGATTTATGAATTGTATGTAGCATATACACTATTTGTACCTATAACAGGGACGAAACCTGTTGATTTGTACACTTTAATTTCATCAAAATTATTAATATCAACCAAAACCATCATTTTATTTGGTTTATTCATTTCTATCGCTGCCTGCAATAATGCTTGCTCATAACCCTTATCTTTAAATTTATTATCTACCCATAAGTCATATGGTTCATTTTTTTCATAACAGTATGTTACATCAATATAGCCGACAACCTTTTCTTCATGAACAGCCACAAAGACCCTGAATATATCTCTGGCTTCAATCACCTTTTCGGCTGTCCAATATGTATCTTTACTATGCTTATCAATATATTGAGCTTCGTATTCCTGAGATAAAAGGACAATTTTGTGTTGATATTGATTATCCGTTTCCTTTTCCCAAGCCATCCATTGTTGTTCTTCCTCAAACCTTGCGTTTTTAGACTGCAAAATATTGCAAAACAAATTATGCTGAGGATTTATAACAAAATCTAACTGATAGCCCTTATATTCATTCTCAATAAACGCGAGCATTTCTCGGATTGATGATTCTTCCTTTGATAATCCTATTAACATCTCTATATATTTTTCATCGGGAAGTATCGTCCATACGAATAGTCCGTTAACCCTTTCTCCTTCAGCAACAATATAGGCTTTTCTATTATCTTCGCTTACAGAATCATATAAATTACTATTATCAAATTCATAATGGGGGTCTGCAAAAGCAGAACTGCCGGAATAATCATTTATAAATTCTTCATATAAGTCAAACGAATAAATCTCTTTTACCATTTCTTACTCCCCTTCACCTATAATAACAGAACCTTAGCAGGCCTGACAATAGCTCGATGTGACTTAAATCGAATATCGTTAATCAAAGTATCATATGCCTGACATCATTGTCAATTTTTTGTTCTAACTTCCTTGCTCAACCAAAAGTCACTTTATAGGTGTTCCGATATGCTTATCCAGTCTCCATTGCGGAGCAGCGCTGTCATCAGCCCAATACTCATCCAGTGAAATAACCTTATCATTAACAACTTTAATAAACGATGTTACATGAAATGAAACACTTTTATCCTTCGGATATACATTAGCAACCGTTACCAGTAAATCACCCATTTCGTCTATTCTTTCAACCACTCCATCCCATTCTCCCGGATATTCACAATTGGCAATAATATACTCGTCAAGATTGAAATGCTCATTTGTACAATGCCAATTTACATATGCATCTTCATGAAAATATTTTCTGATTTCATTCTCATCCTGAACAAGAACTGCTTTCCAAAATTCATGTATATTCACTCTTCACTACCCCCTCATATTCAAAAATGTTTTTCTTACCCATACAAATGAACTGCGCTCATTTCGGGTTTGTCAGCACGCTTTATTCTGCCTGATTTTCATTCTCTGCCAACTGATATACCCGTAAATATCATTTGCAAAAAATGCCGCAAAGCAAACAACTACCGAAATATACCTCTTATCGCAGGTGCTTGCCAGCACCCACAGAACGATTAAAACAATATCGTTCGCAGCATATGCCAGGGCAAAGCACGGACTTCTTCTGAATGTAAGATACACTGCAAGAAAACTCGTTGTTACGGATATTGTGCTTGGAACTAAATTAGCCGTTTCAAAATATTTCAGTATGAAATAGAATAAAAAAGTAATTGCTGCCGTTAATACCCACATCAATATAGATTCCGCTGCACTGATAGTGTTTACCTTCACTTCGGCTTTGTTACCATTGTAAGGATTTCTCAGCCAAGACACAAGGGCAAATATTGCCATAGGCATTGTCATTCCAAGATAAGTAATCATTTCTCCATAATAAGTAAATGTGTAGGATATAATCCCGTACAGCAAACTAAATACAACCATTAAAAATTGACCGAACGGATTGCCTTTGGCATTGAAAATAAGAGATGTAACACCAATTAATGAAGCAAATAACGTTAGATAGTTTTCTCTGTCAAAAGCACAGAATGATATTGCAATAAGCACTGCCGATGAAGACCATAGTATAATCTCCGTTTTTGAAAAATACCTTGCTAATGTTTTTTTCTTAATCATAATTTCCTCCCAAAAAATAAGCATTCGTATGCACATCTTCTAAGACCTAATGATGTGCAAACGAATGCATTTAACATTCTACTACTCGGTAGCAGCATATACAGTATTCATTTTTTTATTATACTACTCGGCAATGTAAAAGTGCAAGTAAACAGTCACTAAAACAAGAGCAATACCGCTGCCAACCATAATCCATTGCAATGACAGTATATCTGCGAGCGGACCAAAGATTGCCATTCCTACCGGAAGGAATCCGGAATACATTGCTCCCATAAATCCGAATACACGTCCCAGCATAGAGCTCTCTGCTTTTTCCTGTATAATAGTGGTAGTTGCTGTCTGTATCATGGTAATTGCAATACTATATACAAACATCAGCACAAGGTAAAGAATAAAATTCGGTGAAACACCCATACCAATTGTCATAATACTGAGCAGCAGTAATCCAAAGGCAAATGTTTTTATTCTGCTCTTAAATCCACCCCAGATTCCCATTATCACACCGCCTAAAGCCATTCCCGCAAAACCGGCAAGCTCAACAGCAGTCAAATACCAGTAAGCATCTCCATACACCCGACTAACCAGCAATGAAGCCATAAATCCGGCGGGCACACTCAGCAGTATAAACAGTCCGTAAACTACCAGTATTTTCCCAATAATCTTATCTGAAAACGAATAGCGAATTCCGTCCTTTATCTCAGATAAAACTGAAACATTTTCATTTGACGCTTCTTGTTTTGGTAAGAATACGCAGGATAATAAGCCTATACCAATGAGCGCCGTCACAATATCAATGAAAAGCGCAGAACGAAAGGTTCCTATTGATAATACCGAACCTGCGACAGCCGGAGCCGCAAACTGAACGATTGATTGCATGGTTGCATTAACCCCGTTATACTTCATCAGATACTCCTCCGGTACAAGATTCGGTATAACTGCATTCACAGCCGGTGTCTGAACACCTGCTCCCACGGAACGTATCACCGATATTACCAATAAGGCACCTAACAATACGAAATCCGAAGAAATCACGGGCATTACCAAAAACATGATTAGCGTAGCAATTGTGATAACTCCGTCCGAAAGAACAATCAGCTTTTTGCGACTGTATCTGTCAGCCCATACCCCTGCGAAACCCGAAATCAGAAATTGCGGCAAATAGGAGCATATAGTAAACGCAGCTACCCAGCCGCCACTTGAAGTTTTCAAGGTTACATACCAAATGATTGACATCTGCACAATCATCGAGCCAAATAGGGTAATACACTGGCCGGCAAGAAAAAGTATCGTCTTGCTTTTCCAATTATTTTCTGTCTGATTCATTAATCTGTCCTCCTTTTGTTGTTGCTACGCTATAATAGCAACAAACAAAAGGTTGGTGTTATAATGGAGGGTTAAGAATATTTCTCTTTCATCTCTGTAAGTACGGTTATCATTTTCCCGGCATTTTCATCCGCAGCCTTCAATGATACAATCAGCCTGTCACAAACGGATACAATATCCGCATCTTCCGCCGGTGTATTTAGCGCCTGTTCCATATCAAGCTGCGGATTATGTTCAAGCGCATGAAGCATCCGCAGGATTGCTTCTAACGAATAATTCGCCAGGCGGAGTGCACGTATCATTTTTAATCGCTCTATATCGTCACCGGTGTAAGCGCGATAGCCATTTTGCTTTCGTTTCACCCGAAGCAGACCATTCCGCTCCCAATTTCTAAGCGTATCCATAGAAATATTCAAATAGTCCGAAACCTCTTTTCGCTTCAGAAGAAAAGTATGTTCCGCTGATTCACCGGATAAAATTTGCTTTGCAATATCAATGGACTCCTCAGCGTTTCTTCGCTCCCTCTGTATTTGACTTCGATATTCTTCTGCAAGTATAAGAGCCTTATCAAACTCTCTCTTTGCAGAAAGTTTGATTACTTCTACCGCTTTCTTTCTCAATCCGTTTTGAAGTACCTCTATTTGAAAAGCAATACGGGCAAGCCGGAGCTGTTCGATATGAAAATCCGTAAACATTCGATAGCCATTTGACCTTCGCTCTGCCGGCGGTATCAGTCCCCATTCCTCATACATCCGTACTGTATTGGGATGTATGCCAAGGGTTTTTGCTACTTCCATAGTCGTGTATATATTATTCATTAATCCCCATTTCTGAGCGACCTGTCGCGAAGAATATCGCAATGGCTATTTGTTTTCGCTCAGAAACAAATAGCCGTGCGAAAAAGTGCACAGCACTTTTTCACACTAGTTCACCCGGACAAATTTATCTCTTTGTTAATGCTGCAACAATGTTTTTTTCAATATATTCTACTCTGTCAAAAACCATAGGCTTAAAATGTGCGGTTACGGCTGCTACAATTTGATTTTTTCTATCAACATAAATTATATTACCGCCATCACCAATAGCAGCAATTACCTCTCCTGTTCTGTGAGGAAGCCACCACAAAAAGCCATAATCCTGATTTCCGAATTTTTCATCGGTAGATATGTAGGATTTTGTCATCATTTTAATCCAATTCTCACTTACGATACGGGTATTATTATAAACTCCGTTATTCAGCACAAGCAAACCTATCTGCGCCATTTCATAAGCAGAAAGAGATAAGCCCCAGCCTGCTGTCGGCATACCTGTCGGGTCCAAAAACCAAACCTTTCCGTGATCGTTTTTGTTCATTAAATACTCAAACTGGTCTTCTTTGCTCACGCAGCCTGCATTGCTTCTCGGTACAATTCCTAAAGGTTTAAAAAGATATTCATTAGCGAAATCAAGCACATTCATACCGCTTGTAATTCTGATAATTCCCAAAAGGATTTGTACGCCGAGCGTATGATATCTGAATTCATTAGTGATACCCGTGCGGCCTCCCAAAATATCCAAGGTTGTCAGTGCCCAATCCTTTGATGTACAAACCTTTGTCCATGGCTCGCTCTTTCCCTTATAGGGTGCTGTCATTGTAAGCAAATGCTTAATTGTAACCTTAAATATAGTTTGCTCTCCTCTTTTGGGAGTGTAAATTTCTTTATAATAATCCATCACTAAATCATCTGCACTTTTTATCAGGCCCCGGTCAAGGGCAATACCTATCAGCAATGATGTTACGGATTTTGTTACACTCATTACATTCATTGTATCGTCCCTTTTAAAGCCA
>JAZNKQ010000050.1:0-1862 GCA_045578645.1 Lachnospiraceae bacterium | reverse complement strand
TGTCGCGAGGAATATCGCAATGGCTATTTGTTTTCGCTCAGAAACAAATAGCCGTGCGAAAAATCATAATATATGATTATTCACACTAATCTCCATCCGTTCCAATGTCTACATATGTCTTCTCCAGCTTCTCGGTGTAATCAGAAGAAGCATCGGAAAAAGCTCTAATCTGCCTGCAAGCATATCAAATATAAGAATGATTTTTGAGAAATCGGAAAAAATACTGAAGTTACACGTAGGACCTACCATCGCCAGACCGGGACCTACATTATTAACAGTAGCGGATACCGCACTGAAATTCGTAATAAAATCATACCCGTCAAATGACAGTAGTACTGTTGAACCGAGCACGATAATGAACAGAACCGCAAAATATACATTCGCCAGCCTTACAACCTCATGAGGAACAACACTTCCGTCCATGTTTATTTTCTTAATTGCACGCGGATGAATAAGTATCTGCAATTCCTTTTTTATACTCTTAAATACGATAAGTATTCTGCTGACCTTTAATCCGCCGCCCGTACTGCTCGCACAGGCTCCTACATACATAAGAAGCAGAATAATCGTTTTGGAAAGCTCCGGCCACTTGTCAAAATCCGCCGTCACAAAGCCGGCAGTTGTAATAACCGAAGCAACCTGGAATGACGAATGTCTTATACACTCTGCAATACTGCCGAAAATACCTCTGATATCAACTGCAATTATCAAAATCGCAATCAGAATAATAAATATATAGTATCTTACCTCCTCAAGCTTAAATGCCTGCTTAATCCTTTTCCTGAGTAAGAGGAAGTAAAAGCCGTAGTTAATTCCGCTGAGTATAAGGAATATGGTAACAGTCCACTGAATAGCGGGTGAATAGCCTGCCAGACTGTCATTTTTTATTCCGAAGCCTCCCGTACCTACGGTACCGAAGGTGGTCGTAAGGCTCTCAAACAAATCCATACCGAGAATACTGAGTGTAATTATCTGCAAAACCGTAAGCAGCAGATATAAACCGTACAGAATCTTAGCAGTATCCTTAACTCTGGGGACAAGCTTATCCACAGAGGGTCCCGCACTCTCTGCCTTCACAAGATTCATGTTGCTTCCGCCCAGCATCGGAAGTAATGCCGACATAAAAACAAAAACTCCCATACCGCCGATCCAATGCGAAAAGCTTCTCCAGAAAAGCGATGCATGACTGAGTGCTTCAACATCACTTAAGATTGAAGCTCCCGTTGTGGTAAAGCCGGATATTATCTCAAAAAGCGCATCTATATAGTTTGGAATTTCACCGGAGAAAACAAACGGCAATGCTCCAAAGGCTCCCATCACAATCCAGCTCAGGGCTACAACAAAATATCCTTCCTTCAGGTATAGGCCTGAGTTTCCCGGACGCTTTATCGTTAACAGAATTCCGACAATAAGACATATTACTGCTGTAATAATATATCCGGCTGCCGTGCTCTCACCGTATATCAGTCCCGTTATGAAGGGTAATAAAAGGAAGGCAGCCTCACATTTAAGAATCCAGCCGAGTATATATATAATAACACCATAATTCATATATTAATCCCCATTTTTCACACTACTGCCTGATTATGTCACTAATATCATTTACTCCTGCGTTCGCGTGAACAATAATCACATTATCTCCGACCTCAATTGTATCATTACCGCCGGGAATAATCACTTTTCCCTTTCTTCCGATGCAGCATAACAGAATATCCTTTTTAATTCTGAGCTTTGACAGCGGAATTCCGACCACGGGTGAATCCGACTTAACAAGGAATTCCAGAGCTTCAGCCTTACCTGCACCAAGCTTTCTGAAGGTTTCGATATTGCTTCCCATTGTATATTGCAATGAGCGTACATAC
>JAZNKQ010000049.1:0-9621 GCA_045578645.1 Lachnospiraceae bacterium | reverse complement strand
TCTCGCGGTCTTTTTACCAACGAAGCCGGAATAGGTACTGCTGCCCTGGCAGCCTCCGACGTTTCTTCGACACCGCGCCGTCAGGCTCTCGTATCAATGAGTGCCACCTTCTGGGATACGGTTGTAATCTGCGCCGTTACCGGAATTGTCATCGTTGCCGCCCTCCTAAAAAGTCCTTCGTCCCTGCTTGGCTATAATGAAAACGAGCTTACGACCGTTGCCTTCCTCTCCTTTGGCAGTGCAGGACCTCTGCTGCTTACCCTATCGCTCTGTGCCTTTGCCGCCGCAACCCTAATAGGCTGGTCTTATTTCGGCGAAAAGGCGGCAGAATTCTTATTCGGCATAAAGGGAATAAGAATCTACCGCCTTATATATATTGTTATGATATTTGTCAGCTCGGTAATGTCGCTCGACCTCATCTGGGAGCTCTCTGACCTTGCCAATGCATTGATGGCACTACCGAATCTGCTTTGTCTTTTGCTGTTAATCCGTGAGGTTCATCCAAAATAAACCCTACAGTCTGCAAAGACTCTTTTCAAGCTTTTCTGCCGTTTCGCCGCCAAGCAGTACCTTAACTATACTGAGACCGAAATCAATTGCCGTTCCCATTGAATGTCCCGTAATAATTTTACCGTCAATAACAGCTCCGACCTTGACATGCTCTGCGCCTGTAAGTCTGTCCTCAAAGCCCGGGAAGCAGGTCGCCCTTTTACCTTCAAGCAAACCGATTTCTCCGAGAATTGAAGGTGCAGCGCATATTGCCGCAACAACCTTTCCTTCCTCGGCATAGCGCTTAACAAGTCTTATTACACCCGTATTGGCAGCGAGATTAAGTGTTCCCGGCATTCCTCCCGGAAGAACAATCGCATCCGCGTCATAATATGCCTCTTCGTCCTTTGAGCCTACGCCAAAGCACACATCCGGCTTAATATATATGTTATGCGTACTGCGAACATAATCAGTCGGAATCACGGACAGCATTTTAACCTCAAGTCCTGCCCTTTTCATAACATCGGCGGCAGCAATGGCTTCAACCTCTTCAAAGCCGTCCGCCAGCAAAATATATACCTTCATGTATTGTCACCTCGTAATCTGTACTATTCACACGGAATGGTAATCTTGTCAAGATGCCAGATATCCTTTACATATTCCTCTATGGTTCTGTCAGAGGAGAATTTACCGCACTTAGCCGTATTAAGTATTGCCGAACGTGCCCAGCGCTTTTCGTCACGATACATCTGCTCAATCTTCTTCTGTGCATCTGCATATGAACGAAAATCCTTAAGGATGAAGAACTGGTCGGCACGGTCTCCGCCGTTCGACTCAACCAGCGAATTGTAAAGCTCCCTGAACAGCTCGGTATTCTGAGGTGAATAGAAGCCGTTTATCATCTGGGTCATTACCATTCTGATTTCGGTATCGGTATTATAAATCTCGCGCGGATTATAGCCTCCGTTGTTCTCGAAGTCGATAACCTCCTGAGCTGAGAGACCGAATATCACTGCATTATCAGCTCCAACCTCTTCAACAATTTCAACATTTGCACCGTCCATTGTTCCGAGTGTTATGGCGCCGTTAAGCATGAACTTCATATTACCGGTTCCCGATGCTTCCTTGCTGGCAGTCGAAATCTGCTCTGAAATATCGGCAGCAGCAAAAATCATCTCAGCATTTGAAACACGATAATTCTCAATAAATACTACCTTGATTTTACCGTTAATCGAGCTGTCATTATTAATTACATCCGCAACACTGTTAATCAGCTTAATGATTGCCTTTGCGCGTCTGTAGCCCGCCGATGCCTTGGCACCGAAGATAAAGGTTCTCGGATAGAAGTCTGCCTCCGGATTATTCTTTATCTCATTATACAGATACATTACATGCATTATGTTCAAAAGCTGACGCTTGTATTCATGCAGACGCTTTACCTGTACATCGAATATCGAGCGGGGATCAACCTCAACTCCGTTATGCTTTTTAATATATTCCGCAAGGCGCACCTTATTGCGGTATTTGATATTCATAAACTCATGCTGTGCCTTTTCATCATCAGCATACAGACTAAGCTTATCCATGTGAGAAAGGTTAGTAATCCAGTCGCTGCCGATCTTCTCGGTAACCCAGTCCGCAAGGAGCGGATTGCCGTGAAGCAGGAAACGTCTCTGTGTTATACCGTTTGTTTTATTATTAAACTTCTCAGGATAGAACTCGGCAAAGTCCTTAAGTGATTCGTTTTTAAGAATTTCCGTATGGAGTCTTGCTACTCCGTTGACAGAGAAGCCGCCTACAATCGCAAGATTTGCCATTCTGACCTGACCGTCATATACGATTGCCATCTTCTCGATTTTCTTATAATCTCCGGGATAAGCAAGCTGAATTTCACGAATAAACCTACGGTTGATTTCCTCAACAATCTGATATATTCTCGGAAGCAGTCTTGAGAACAGCTCAAGCGGCCACTTTTCAAGTGCCTCAGCCATGATTGTATGATTCGTATAGGCGCAGGTACGTGTTGTTATGTCCCATGCCTCATCCCAGGTAAGGTAATGCTCATCCATAAGAATTCGCATAAGCTCGGCAACCGTAACCGTGGGATGCGTGTCATTAAGCTGGAAGCATACCTTTTCGGGCAGTCTGTGAATATCCTTATACTGCTCGAGGAAACGTGATACTGCAAGCTGGACACTTGCCGACACAAAGAAATACTGCTGCTTCAGACGAAGCTCCTTACCCGCATAATGGTTGTCATTCGGATAAAGCACCTCGCATATGGTTCTTGCAAGGTTCTGCTGCTCAACAGCCTTTTGGTAATCACCCCTGTCAAAGGAATCAAGCTGGAAGGTATCAACCGCGCTTGCATCCCAGATACGGAGAGTATTTACCATACGGTTTCCGTAGCCCACAATGGGAATATCATACGGAACCGCCTCAACGGACTGATATCCCTCCTGAACGAAGCACTCGCGTCCGTCTTCATTCTTTATCATGCGTACGTATCCGCCGAATTTTACAATCTTTGAGCCTTCCGCATCCCTCATTTCAAAGGGATTGCCGTCCTTAAGCCAGTTATCCGGCACCTCTACCTGAAAACCGTTTTCAATCTTCTGCTTAAACATACCGTAGCGGTAACGTATACCGCAGCCGCATGCCGGGTAACCGAGCGTTGCAAGTGAATCGAGGAAGCAAGCTGCAAGTCTGCCCAGACCTCCGTTTCCGAGAGCTGCATCCGGCTCTTCGTCCTCAATAGCATCAAGGTCGAAGCCCAGCTCATCAAGCACCTCCGCAACAGCCTTATTCGCCTTCATGTTAATCAGGATATTTCCGAGCGCGCGTCCCATGAGGAACTCCATGGACATATAGTATACCATCTTAGCCTCGCTCTTTTCCTGCTCCTTATGAGATGCAAACCAGTCCTCAACGATATACTCCTTTATGGCATAGGAAACAGCCTGAAATACCTGCTGTCTTGAGGCATCCTTTACATCCTTGCGATACAGTGTCATCAAATAATTCTCAATGCTTTCCTTAAACTCTCTTTTTTCAATAGTCATAGGATTATCCTTTCAAGTATTAATTCTGACGCTCAACTCCCAAAGTAACAATTTCCCCATTAAGATTCCATTCCTTGACTGAACCCTTTACCTCATCGCATATCAGCTCATCAGCGAGTACAATCCTGCTGATTGTCTCATAATTTCTTTCCATTATTTCTTTTATCTTAGCATTTCCGGACTGGTATACCTTAATCCTGTCCATAACCTCAAAGCCCGCATCCTTACGCATTGTCTGAAGCTTGCTTATAATTTCACGTACAAAGCCCTCTTCAATAAGCTCATCGGTAAGCTGTGTGTCAAGCACTACAGTAATGCCGTAATCCGAATCCGAAACAAAGCCCTCTGTCTGTGCTGACTCAATCAGAAGATCGTCCTTCTCCAAAACCTCTTCCGTTCCGTCAACCGTAATTGTCAAAGTGCCCTTTTCGTTGATTTCCTTCATTGCCGCGCTTCCGTCAAGTGCCGCAAGAACCTCCTTAAGTGCATTCAGCCTGCTGCCGAAGCGTCTTCCGAGGGTCTTAAGCTGCGGCTTAAAGGTATAGCTTGTAAATGCACTGACATCCGCAGTAAACTCAACCTTCTTAACATTAAGCTCTTCTTCGATTATTTCCTTATAGAAGTCCGAAAGCTCTCCGTCAGCCTTTACAAACATTCCCGCAATAGGCTGTCTCTGCTTAATATTAGCTTCGTTACGGCATGCACGTCCGAGTACAACAATATCAAGCACCGTCTCCATATCCTTCTCAAGCTGCGCATCAACGAACTTTGCATTATACTCAGGATAATCACAAAGATGGATACTCTCGGGTGCAGATGCATCCACGCTTCTGACAAGGTTCTGATAAATATCCTCTGTCATAAACGGAATCATGGGTGCTGCTGCCTTCGCAATTGTAACAAGTGCGGTGTAAAGAGTCATGTAAGCATTTATCTTATCCTGCTCCATTCCCTTTGCCCAGAAACGCTCTCTTCCGCGTCTTACATACCAGTTACTCATCTCATCCACAAAGCCGAGCAATGCCTTTGCCGTCTCAGGGATACGGTAGTTTGCAAGGTTTTCATCTGCCTCCTTTACCACCGTGTTAAGCTTCGAAAGAAGCCACTTATCCATTACGGGCAGCTTATCATATTCAAGGCTGTATTTTGTAGGATCAAAGTTATCTATATTTGCATAAAGCACAAAGGATGCATAGGTGTTCCAGAGAGTACCCATGAACTTTCTCTGTCCCTCGATTACTACCTTGTCGTGGAATCTGTTGGGAAGCCACGGTGCACTGTTAATATAGAAATACCAGCGGATTGCATCTGCGCCGAATTTCTCAAGTGCATCAAACGGGTCTACCGCATTTCCCTTTGACTTACTCATTTTCTGTCCGTTCTCGTCCTGTACAAGTCCCAGAACGATAACGTTCTTATAAGGAGCCTTGTTGAAAAGCAGTGTTGACTCAGCAAGCAGTGAGTAGAACCAGCCACGTGTCTGGTCAACAGCCTCGGAAATAAAGTCAGCCGGGAACTGCTGCTCGAAAAGGTCCTTGTTTTCAAACGGATAGTGATGCTGTGCGAAGGGCATTGCTCCCGAGTCAAACCAGCAGTCGATTACCTCGTTTACACGATGCATTTCCTTGCCGCACTTCTCACATTTAATTGTAACCGCATCAATATAAGGTCTGTGAAGCTCTATCTCATCCGGGCAGTTGTCTGAAAGCTCCTTAAGCTCTGCAATGCTTCCGATACAGTGCTGATGTCCGCACTCACACTGCCAGATATTAAGAGGAGTTCCCCAGTAGCGGTTTCTGCTGATGCCCCAGTCCACGATGTTCTCAAGCCAGTCACCGAAGCGTCCCTTACCGATGCTTTCGGGAATCCAGTTGATTGTTGCGTTATTGCGGATAAGGTCTTCCTTAACTGCGGTCATCTTAATAAACCAGCTCTCTCTTGCATAGTAGATAAGAGGAGTATCGCAGCGCCAGCAGAAAGGATAGCTGTGCTCGAATTTGAGTACCTTGAACAGCTGCTTTCTTGCTGCCAGCTGCTTCATAACAACCTCATCTGCCTTCTTGCAGAATAAGCCTGCCATCTCACTTTGGCACTCACCCTTCATCTGTCCGGCTTCGTCAACAAGCTGTACAAACGGAAGGTCATAGCGTCTTCCTACCTTGGCATCATCCTCACCGAATGCAGGTGCGATATGAACAACACCGGTACCGTCGGTAAGTGTTACATAATCATCATTTACCACATAATATGCTTTTTTGCCATATATGTTATCGCGTCCGGCCTTTTCATTTCTGCTGCCGTCAGCATTGTTCATTGCAAAATCGAAAAGCGGCTCGTACTGCATATACTCATAAGCTGAGCCCTTCTGTCTGTCGATTATCTCGTATTTACCCTCGATTACGCTAAGCAGCTCTTCGGCAAGGATATAGTACTCATTTGCAACAATTGTATCCTCTTCGCCCTCTTTAACAACTGCATTCTTCTCATTAACGCCGACCTTAACGGTAACATAGTCATATCCGGCATTCATACAGAGTGCAACGTTTGAAGGGAGTGTCCAGGGAGTTGTTGTCCACGCAAGGATGTAGGTATCCTCTCTGTCAACCACCTTAAACTTTGCAATACAGGACTTCTCCTTAACATCCTTATAGCCCTGTGCAACCTCGTGTGAAGAAAGAGGAGTTCCGCAGCGCGGGCAATAGGGAACGATTTTATGTCCCTTATAGAGCAGACCCTTATTCCAGATTTCTCTGAGTGCCCACCACTCTGACTCGATGAAATTGTTATCATAGGTAACGTAAGGATTATCCATGTCCGCCCAGAAGCCGACGGTGCTTGAGAAGTCCTCCCACATACCCTTATACTGCCATACGCTTTCCTTACACTTTTTGATAAAAGGATCAAGTCCGTATTCTTCAATCTGCTCCTTGCCGTCAAGGCCGAGCTTCTTCTCAACTTCAATCTCAACCGGAAGTCCGTGAGTATCCCAGCCTGCCTTTCTCGGAACGAGATGTCCCTTCATGGTCTGATATCTGGGAATCATATCCTTAATAACTCTCGTAAGCACGTGTCCTATATGAGGCTTTCCGTTCGCTGTCGGAGGTCCGTCATAGAAGGTATAGGTCTCTCCTTCCTTACGTGAGTCCATACTCTTTCTGAAAATGTCATTGTCCTTCCAGAACTGCTCAACCGCTTTTTCTCTCTCGACAAAGTTCATATCAGTTGTTACTTTTTTAAACATTCTTCTTTCCATCCTTTCCTATAATACAAAAGCCTCATCCCAAAACAGGATGAGGCACAGCTTCATAACCACCTATTTAGAGTACCGAAAAACACGATACCGTTCCCTTAACGCGGGATAACGCCAGAAACTACTAACGGATATGCCACTTTCGCCCCTGAAGCTCCGGAGTGATATTCACAGTGCACTACTCGTACCGGGTTCACACCATCTCCGGCTCACTGAAAGCTTTCATGCAAGGCTACTGTCTCCATCTTCGCTTTTAACTATATGACATCCTAACACACTTTTTTTAGAAAGTACAGCATTTTCGCACGTTTTTTCCTATTTCCAGCCGTTTATACGCTCTTCAATGACCTTCACGAGACTCGTAAGCCCCTCTTTGTCGGCTTCGTTAAAGCGCCCCTTCTCCGGACTGTCAATGTCCAAAACTCCGATAATCCTGCTGCTATCATGTATGGGAATTACTATTTCCGACCGTGACGCCGCATCACAGGCAATATGCCCCGGAAAATCGTGCACATCCTCCACAACCAGCGTCTCATCGCGCTCTGCTGCGGTTCCGCACACACCCCGTCCGATTTTTATCGAGACGCATGCCGGTTTGCCCTGAAACGGACCTACTACAAGCTTTCCGTCCTGCATGAGATAAAAGCCTGCCCAGTTTATCCGGTCAAGCGTGTTGTATATAAGTGCTGATATATTTGCAAGATTTGCCGTCATATACGGTACATCTTCCGTAAGCCCCTTCATCTGCAGCAGCATATCATTATACATATTTCCATCCTCCGTTTTGCGTAATTTAGGGTAAGCTGAATACATTAGTCTTAAACAAAAAGAGCCGTCACCCGGTATTCACCGACTGTCGGCCTCATAGCTTGCGCGACGACGCGAACCAATCCTTCAAGCGCAGCCGACCCGATAATGCGGTTAACAGGACTTGAACCTGCACGGTTGCCCACTGGAACCTAAATCTAATATGATTAGTTTTTTCAATCTAGCATTTATAGCACACTAGATTGTATCATAATTTTATGCTTTTCTCAACACATATTTGCAGTTTGACAAACTGGGTTTATCTCTCTGTTTGCTCAGTCATAATTCCCCAGCGTATTCCAAATTTATCAACAAAAACAACACGACAAGAACTATACGGAGTAGCTTCCATTTTGTATATCGTTTTACTTCCTTCTTTCATAATTTCATATGCCCTCTGTACTTCTTCTTTTGTATCATACATGATAGTAAGGAAATTGGAATAACAAACCGAAAACTCAATATCTGCATGGTCGCTCATAATTATTCTTTGGTTGCCTAATACCAGTTCTGCATGATAAATATAATCTTTTTGTTCTTCGCTAAGAAGCGGCATATATGCTGGGTCGTTGGCTTCTCTATATGTTATTAAGCAAGTAATCTTTCCCTCAAATGCCTTTTCGTACATTTGAATTGCTTCTCGACAAGTTCCTCCAAAATTAAGAGTGGGGGTAATCTGCATATCTATAATCCTCCGTTAACTTCAAATTTACATAACCATCTGTATTATATCACTGTAGTCGTTTCGAAACAATCCGACAAAAATAAATAGTTTGCCCTACCGGGTAAAACTATTTATTTTAAATAACTGTGGTATGTTACATTTATACGATTATGACCCAAAATATATAATCACTATCGGTAAGTTCAAATCGTTTTATATACTGATTTAAAGTTCTGCATACTTCATCATTGATATATGCCACTTGTCCTTTTTTATTCTTTGTCGTTTTTATATAAATTTTCTTATCCTTTGCAATATAGAAAGAAACCTTTATGTTCAATGCAGACGATAAACGTAATCCCGTGGCTACAATTACATTGATTAATACCCATGTCTGATAATCAACCTCACTACATGTTTTCTCATTAGGTTTTGTTAACAACACCGATAACTCCGCATCTGTATATGTTTCTTTAATTTCCTTTTGGTACTTTGGAATACCCATAGAAAATTCCGAACAACAATGATTATCTTGTAGCCAATAAATAAATGCTCTTACACTTCGACAATATGACGCAATAGTTACATCTTTTTTCTTTGGGTCTTGTTGCATATCTTCAATCCCCAATAAATACATATCAAGACCAAGTATAGGTGTCGCACATTCTGTGTGTCCTCTCTTTCTGTTTAGACACACCAGATTGCAAAATTATAGGACTATTATAACAGAGGCTAGAGAAAGAAAAAAGTTCTAAGAACTAATCATTCGATTAGTTCTTAGAACCCTTTAAAACTGCGGGTGACAGGACTTGAACCTGCACGGTCTCCCAATAGAACCTAAATCTATCGTGTCTGCCAATTCCACCACACCCGCGTGTTTTTATAGCGTTAGAACCTAAATCCAGCGCGTCTGCCAATTCCGCCATAACCGCCCAAATCTCAATACAGAGATAAATATGATATTATCATCAGCACTACTGTTTGTCAAACAAAACACGATACACCCGTCTATAAACACAAAAAGCACCCCGTGCGGAGTGCTTTTACCGGAACCCGATATAGATTTCCAAATGAGACATCCGGGATTCGAACCCGGGACAACTTGATTAAAAGTCAAGTGCTCTACCGACTGAGCTAATATCCCATCCTGCATCCGGATGTTCCCGGACAGAAAAAAATAGAACCGATTCCAGTCTGCCGAGCAGGGCTAGCTGGATTCGAACCAGCGGAATGCAGGAGTCAAAGTCCTGTGCCTTACCGCTTGGCTATAGCCCTATAGGGTGGATACTGGGACTCGAACCCAGGGCCTCCAGAGCCACAATCTGGCGCGCTAACCAACTGCGCTATAC
>JAZNKQ010000048.1:0-12542 GCA_045578645.1 Lachnospiraceae bacterium | reverse complement strand
CTATCACGATTGAATTTTCTATTTTGGAAAGGAAAAGATTTATGTATACACTTGGTATTGATATTGGTTCTACAACCGTTAAGGTTGCTCTTTTATCATCCGACAATACACTTATTGCTTCTGACTACAGAAGACATTTTGCAAATATTCAGGAAACTCTTTCAGATCTTATTAATGAAATTCTCAGTGATTATCCGGATATTACAGTTGCTCCCATGATTACAGGCTCCGGCGGCCTTGCCATTGCAGACCTTCTCGGAATACCCTTTGTCCAGGAAGTAATTGCCGTATCAACATCTCTTCAGTCCCTTGCCGTAACACCTGATGTTGCAATTGAGCTTGGAGGTGAAGATGCGAAGATTATTTATTTCTCAAATACAATTGAACAGCGAATGAACGGAATCTGTGCAGGCGGAACCGGTTCATTTATTGACCAGATGGCCAGTCTTCTTAAAACTGACGCAGCAGGTCTTAACGAATATGCAAAAAGCTATAATGTTATCTACCCTATAGCTGCAAGATGCGGTGTTTTCGCAAAAACAGACATTCAGCCTCTGATAAATGAGGGTGCAACAAAGCCCGACCTTGCCGCATCTATTTTTCAGGCCGTTGTCAACCAGACAATCAGTGGTCTTGCATGCGGTAAGCCAATCCGCGGAAAGGTTGCTTTCCTCGGCGGTCCGCTCCACTTCCTCACAGAGCTTCGTAATGCTTTTATCAGAACATTAAACCTCACCGATGAGACAATAATATCACCTGAGAATTCTCATCTTTTTGCTGCAATGGGCGCAGCACTTAATGCTCTTGTTCTTCCGGGCGGAGCTCCTAAGCCGGAGGATAAAATATGCACAACTCCGCTTAATGACCTTGCTGAAAAATTAAGCAGACATATTGATATTCAATTTGAAGTAAACAGACTCCAGCCGCTTTTCACAAGTGAAGAAGAATATTCGCGTTTTACCGAAAGACATGCGGCAAATTCGGTTGAGAAAGCAGAAATATCAGAATATCACGGAAATGCCTTTCTCGGTATAGATGCAGGCTCTACCACAACAAAGGTAGCCTTAATCGGAGAAAACGGAGAGCTTTTATACTCCTTCTACAGCAATAACAACGGAAGTCCGGTTAAGACCGCAATCCGTGCCATAAAGGAGATTTACAGCCTTATTCCCGATGACGTACATATTGTCCGCTCCTGCTCTACCGGATACGGAGAAGCCTTAATAAAGGCGGCTTTTCTTCTTGACAGCGGTGAAGTTGAAACTGTTGCGCATTATAATGCCGCTGCATTTTTCGACCCTTCGGTTGACTGCATTCTCGATATCGGCGGTCAGGATATGAAATGTATCCGTATCAAGGATAATGCCGTTAATTCCGTTCAGCTAAATGAGGCATGCTCATCAGGCTGCGGTTCATTTATTGAGACCTTTGCAAAATCGCTTAATTACAGTATTGAGGATTTCGCAAAAATCGCACTTTTTGCTTCTAATCCGATTGATTTAGGCTCAAGATGTACCGTATTTATGAATTCAAAGGTTAAGCAGGCGCAAAAGGAAGGTGCTACTGTTGCAGACATTTCCGCAGGCCTTGCTTACTCTGTTATTAAAAATGCTCTATATAAGGTTATCAAGGTTACGGATCCTGAAATGCTCGGAAAGAGAATTGTTGTTCAGGGCGGAACCTTCTATAATAATGCCGTTCTGCGAACCTTCGAGCTTATTTCGGGTCGCGAAGCAATCCGTCCCGATATAGCCGGAATAATGGGTGCCTTCGGTGCAGCACTTATTGCAAGACGCGAATATGACGGTACACCCTCCACTATGTTGAATTTAGAGCAGATTTCAGAGCTGCGCTTTGAATCCTCAATAGCACGTTGTAAAGGCTGTACAAATAATTGTCTTCTTACCATTAACAAGTTCTCCGGCGGACGCAGATTTATTTCCGGAAACAGATGCGAAAAGGGAATCGGCGGTGAAAAGAATAAAGATAACATACCGAATCTTTTTGAATATAAGCTTGAACGTAATTTCAGCTATACTCCTCTCGCACCCGAAAAGGCACGCAGAGGAACCGTCGGAATTCCGAGAGTATTAAACATATTTGAAAACTATCCCTTCTGGTATACATTCTTTACCAAGCTGGGCTATCGTGTTATCGTTTCTCCGAACTCAAGCCGTAAAATTTATGAAATGGGAATTGAATCCATTCCGAGTGAATCAGAATGCTATCCCGCAAAGCTTGCGCACGGACATATTATGTGGCTTTTAAATGAGGGGGTTAAATTCATCTTCCATCCTTGTATTCCTTATGAGCGCAAGGAATCACCGGAATCAGGTAACCACTATAACTGTCCTATTGTTACCTCATATGGTGAGAATCTTAAGAATAACGTGGAGGAGCTTAAAAACAGCGATATTGTTTTTGCAAATCCCTTTATGTCCTTCGAATCGGAAGAGATTTTGACCAACAGACTTGTTACACTCTTTACAGACAAAACATCAAGATACTACGACAATTTTACCGTTGAGGAAATTCGTTTTGCAGCCCATCTTGCATGGCGTGAGCTTTGCAAGGCAAGAACCGATATTCAGAAAAAGGGCGAGGAAACGATTGAATATTTAAGAAGAACAGGACGTACAGGTATTGTTCTTGCAGGAAGGCCCTACCATATTGATCCCGAAATCAATCACGGAATACCCGAAATGATTAATTCATACGGAGTTGCCGTATTAACTGAGGACAGTGTTTCACACCTCGGCAAGGTTGACAGACCGATGATTGTCGTTGATCAGTGGATGTACCATTCAAGACTTTATGCAGCAGCAAGCTTTGTACGTTCCCAGAACAATATCGAGCTGGTACAGCTTAATTCCTTCGGCTGCGGTCTTGATGCCGTAACAACCGACGGAGTTGCAGATATCCTTAATTCATCAGGCAAGATTTATACCGTACTTAAAATTGATGAGGTTAATAATCTCGGTGCCGCAAGAATCCGTATCCGTTCTCTTCTTTCCGCAATTAAGGACAGAGAGCGTAACGGCATTGTTCCTCATGTAAAATCCTCCGCACATAATCGTGTTCTGTTTACAAAGGAAATGAAAAAAGAATATACACTGCTCGCGCCGCAGATGTCGCCCATACATTTTAATCTTCTTGAAGCAGCAATACGTTCTGAGGGCTATAATATCGTTGTCCTCGGAAATGACGGTCGTGAGGCTGTAGATGTCGGACTCAAATATGTCAATAATGATGCCTGCTATCCGTCCCTTATGGTAGTAGGTCAGATAATGCTGGCTCTCCAATCAGGAAAGTATGATCTTAATAAGGTCGCAGTTATGATAACGCAAACCGGAGGCGGATGTCGTGCCACAAACTATATCGGCTTTATCAGACGTGCTCTTCAAAATGCAGGTCTCGGTCATATTCCCGTGGTATCAATCAGTACATCCGGTCTTGAAAAAAATCCCGGTTTTTCATTTACACCAAGACTGATTATAAAGGTTATGCATGCGATTGTTTATGGTGACGTTTTCATGAAGGTACTCTACAGAACACGTCCCTATGAATTGGTTCCCGGTTCTGCAAACCGTTTGTATAATAAATGGGTTAAGCGCTGTCAGCATTCTCTCTCAATGATGAGTTCCAGATATACCTTTGACTGGTCTGAATACAAAAGAAATGTGCGTGCAATTATTAAGGATTTTGATGAGCTTCCGCTTATTGAAGGCTTAAAAAAGCCGCGTGTCGGCGTTGTTGGCGAAATACTGGTTAAGTTTATGCCCGCAGCAAATAATTATCTTGTTGACCTACTTGAGGCAGAAGGTGCCGAAGCTGTTGTTCCTGAGTTAATGAACTTTATTTTATATTGCTCATATGACTCTAAATATCAGAGTGAGGTTTTCGGCAAGAGCAAAAAGAGCGCATACATAAATCAAATAGCAATTAAAGCTATTGAATTCTGCAGAAAGGAAGCCACTCTTGCTTTTGAGGCAAGTAAACGCTTCACTCCGCCCGAGAGAATTGAAAAGCTTGCTGAGTATGCAGATCCGATTGTTTCAACCGGCAATCAGACCGGTGAAGGCTGGTTCCTTACCGGAGAGATGATTGAACTGATTCATTCGGGAGCTCCGAATATTGTGTGTGCACAGCCTTTTGCCTGCCTTCCTAACCACATTGTAGGAAAAGGCGTTATAAAGGAATTACGCAGAAGATTCCCGGAATCCAATATTGTAGCCGTAGACTATGATCCCGGTGCAAGCGAAGTAAATCAATTAAACAGAATTAAGCTTATGCTCTCTACAGCAATAAAAAAGCTTAATGAGAACGAATAACACTAAAGAGCTGACCATCACGATCAGCTCTTTTTATTTGCTGTATTTTTTTATAAGCGGTATCAGAATTCCTCCGATTGAATTACCGACAGTCATTACCAAAAGATACCCTACTGCCTTTAAAGACCATGCACCGGCAACGGAGAAATAAAACATATTTGCAATACAGTGCTCAAAGCCGCAAAGAATAAACACACTTACACAAATAAACAGAATTGCCGGATTACCCTTTTGCTTATATCCGTCAACCGCAATGTACATGAGCATACCGCAAAACACGGACAAAATCAGTATACTTGGTAAATTATCCAAAAGCTTAATTTCTGATATAGCAGCTGCATTTTGGCTTATTGAAAAAATCCTTGTTGCATTTATCAGTATTGCTCCGACAGAGGTACCGATTAAATTTCCAAGCCAGACAGCCGTCAGACTAATCAGATACCCCTTCCTGTTTTCGGCTTCAATAATGTATCCGACTCTTCCCGTATACAGTGCCAGACCGTTAAGAACAATGGTATACAGTCCGACAGTAAACATAAGCGAACCGACTATTTTATTCTCAAGTGTAAGATAAATTGTTCCGCCAATTGCTATCGCAATTCCGGCACCAATTGCAGATAATACAGTCTTAATATATTGCTTCATCAGAGCCTCATTTCTATGCCTTGCTTTGAAAGATATTTCTTTAAATCATTTATTTCCATCTCTTTATAATGGAACAATGAAGCAGCCAGAACCGCATCGGCATGTCCCTTTGTAAATGCATCATAAAAATGCTCCATGCTTCCCGCTCCGCCCGAAGCAATTACGGGAATATTGACATTATCTGATACCGCCCTTGTAAGCTCAATATCATATCCGTTCTTTGTACCGTCACAATCCATGCTTGTTAGCAGAATCTCACCTGCTCCGAGTGAACATGCTTTCATTGCCCACTCTATCGCATCGATTCCCATATCAAGCCTTCCGCCATTTTTATAAATAGTCCATCCGCTTCCGTCTGCTCTTCTTTTTGCATCTATTGCGCAGACAACACACTGACTACCGAATTTAGATGCAGCTTCATAAAGAATCTGCGGATTATTAATTGCAGCAGAATTAACGGCAACCTTATCTGCTCCGCATCTGAGAATTCTCTTAAAATCATCGACAGTACGTATACCACCGCCAACGGTAAAGGGAATAAAAACATTCTCTGCAACACGCCTGACCATATCTTCAGTTATATTCCGATTATCCGATGATGCCGTTATATCAAGAAATACAAGCTCATCCGCGCCCTCATTTCCGTATGCGGCCCCAACCTCAACGGGATCTCCTGCATCATGAAGATTAACGAAATTTGTTCCCTTTACGACTCTTCCGTTATGTACATCAAGACAGGGAATGATTCTTTTCGTATACATATATGCTCCCTCCTGCAGAACAACTTTTAAAGACTGCAGAAATTATCAAGAATTTTCATACCAACTTTTCCGCTCTTTTCCGGGTGAAACTGACATCCGAATATATTACCGTTTTCAACTGCACAATCAAATTTTATTCCGTATTCGCTTACTGCGGCAACATCATCCCTGCACTGTGCATTAAGATAATACGAATGAACAAAATACACATAAGAATTCTGATCAATATCCCTAAACAGCTTTGAATTCTTCCTTTTCAGATTAATTGAATTCCATCCCATATGAGGAATCTTGAGTCCCTTAACAGCCTCCTTTGTATCAGAAAAATGCTGTATCGTTCCGCTTAAAATACCAAGTCCCCGAACGGGCTCAGCACTGCTTCGACCGATAGTTTCGGTACTTGAATCAAACAGCAGCTGCATTCCAAGGCATATTCCCAGGAAAGGCTTCCCAATGGCCGCAAGCTCGTATATGGTATCGGTTAAGCAATATTCACGAAGCTTATCCATTGCATCTGCATATGCTCCTACTCCGGGAAATATGATTCTGTCGCAATTAAGAAGAACTTCCTTATCACGAGTAAGTATTACATCCTTATCAAGGAAATGCAGTGCATTCATAACACTCATTGTATTGCCTGCATCATAATCAATTACTGCAATCTTATTCAACGATATCCTCCTCATAGGTGCCGAGAAGCTGATAAATATATTCACTGTAATCAACCGAATCATTAATTACAATCATATCATATGCATCATCTTCCGAAAAACCGAACTCTTCTTTAAGCTCCGACAGTATATTTCCCTTAACATAATTTAAATCATCTCTTATATCAAGTATTGTCGCAAGCTGAAGATACTTGTCGTATCTTTGAAGTCCCTTAAGCAGAGAATCCAATGCTTTTTCCCGGTTACCTGATTTCATGTAATATTCATATGAATTGAGTTGTGTATTAACATACATTACTGTCATTATTCTATCGTAGAGCTCTATATCTTCATCTCTTATTTCAAGCCCGTATACCTCATAATAAGCATCATTATAATGCTTAATGTCAAACTCCTCCTGAGCATTTTCGATACTGAGATTATATGAATATATATTGGTTCCTACGATAATAACAACTGTAAGAATTGCAAAAATCACAAAAAGGATTGTTGCTCCTGCTCTGTTAATTCTTCCTTCATCAACCTCATATTCCTCAAGAGCAAGTCTCTCTTCCTTTTTCTTCTTCGCTTTCTCTTTTGCCGCCTCTTTCTTTCGCCTTTTCTCCTCTTCCTTCAGCTTGGCTTTCTTGGCAGCTTCTTCCTTATCAAGCTTCTTTTTTTCTGCAGAGCGTTCCTTTGATTCCTGAGCTTTTATTTTTTTCTGCTCAGCTTTAACTTTCTTTTGCTCTTCTTCTTCCCTAAGCTTTCTTCTGTATTCCTCTTCCTGCTCAGGTGTCCTTTCTTCCTTTACATTTGCAAAAAGCTTTTTAAACAGAGAATCCTTTTCCTTTTTCTTTTTCTCTTTTGAAGCTTTTTCTTTTTTTACCTTTTTCTTTTTGGGCTCGGAGTTCATTTCCAAAACAGTACCTTCATTACTGTTATCGAAACTTCCGCTTTCAAAATCACCGTTGTTTATATCATCCAGTATTTTGTCAAGATCAGGCTCATCAACGACAGGATTTACATTACTGCTATCCATGGTAGCTTCAAGCTCATCTTCACCCAGTATATCAGAAATCCCGGGTACCCCGGCATCACTAATATCTTCAAAAAGAGAATCTATATCCTGATCAACATTAATTGTCTCTCCGTTCTCTGTCGTAAACTTCATTTCATTTATAGCCTGTGCTTCTTCAAATATGTCAGCAATATCATCAGGCTCAAGAGCAGCTTCCGGCTCAGTCGCATTATTTATTTTACTGTTTTCGTTCGTTTCTTCAAACAGACTGCTGATTAGTTCATCCATGTCATCAGCCGGCTCATAGCCTGACTGCACAAAACTATCCTCCGGTATAACATCAGTCTCCGCATTTTCCGAAAACAAACTTTCAGCTGTAATATCCGGAATAAGACTTTCCGCTTCCGGCTCCTTCGCTATATCAATATCAGGTATAGTATCAGATATGGCATCAGGTATTGGGATTTCAGCCTCTCTCTCTTCTTCCGTATCAACATCGGGTATGGAGTCAGATATGACATCAGGCATTGGGATTTCAACTTCTGTCTCTTCTTCCGTATCAACATAGGGTATTGAGTCAGATATGACATCAGGCATAGGAATCTCAGCTTCTAGCTCCTCTGCCAAATCTTCTTCGATAAAGCTTTCGGGAATGATATTATCATCAGCCTGAACATCAGCAATATCATCAGAATCAAAGCCAATGCCGGATATAATTTCATCAGACATTATTTCATCAGACATTATTTCATCAGGAATTATTTCGTCAGGAATTATTTCGGCAGACATTATTTCATCAGGAATTATTTCGTCAGTAATTATTTCGTCAGACATTATTTCATTAAAGATATCGAGTTCTTCCTGCAGATTGGTTGGAATGCTCTCATCATCAATAATTTCTTCCAGCATCTCGGACAAATCCTGATTTTCCACACTAATACTTATATCAGCTTCATCAGACGGAGTACTTTTTTTAGTTCTTTTCTTCTTTACCTCATTACCGCCGGAAACAGAACTAAGCAGACTATCCAAATAGGATTCATCTGCTTGTGTGTTCTTTATATTCTCGCATTCGTCACAAAAGTCTCTGCCATCCGGGATACTTTTATGACACATTTTGCAAATTGCCATCTTCTTCCCCAGTCTAAAACATTTTATTTCGAAGCATTAATAAGAAGCTTGTCGATTTCCTGTACAAGCATACCTATCTCAGGCTTTGAAAGCTGCGCGTCAGCACCGAGTGCTTCACCCTTCTTTCTCATCTCATCATTAACAAGTGATGAGAAGATAACTACAGGAAGCTTCTTGAGCTCATTATCTTCCTTAATAAGCTTAGTAAGATGATGTCCGTCCATCATAGGCATTTCTATATCAGTAATTACGCATTTTACGCTTTCACCAATACGATCCTCATCCTTGTATTTTAAAAGTACGTCATAAGCTTCCTTACCATTATTGGTTACAGTTACATTTGTGTATCCTGCCTTGTGAAGCGAATCACAAATCAGCTTACTCAGAAGAGGTGAATCTTCAGCGATAAGAATAGGTGAAGAATTACGCTCTCTTTCACCAAGTGCATCAATATCCGAAACCTTAAGTCCTGTTTCGGGGCTGATATCGGAAACAATCTTTTCAAAATCAAGGATAACAATCAGTCTTTCATTCAGCTTAATAATACCGGTTGCAACACCCTTACCTGAATTGCTTATAGACTCATCCGGCTTAGATATATCTGCCCATGAAACCCTGTGAATACCAAGTACATTATTAACATGAAAAGCAATATTAAGCTTATTAAAGTTTGTTACTATGTACATATCAGTATTTTCAGTATTACTCGGAGGAAGGTTAAGATTTCTCGCGAGATCAATTATTGTAATAATTATATCACGAGGCATAAATATACCTTCAATGCAAGGATGCGCATTGGGAATGGCTGTGGGCTTTTTATACGGTATAATTTCTTTTATCTTTGCGACATTAATTCCGTAATGATTAGTACCAACTACAAATTCAAGTATTTCAAGCTCATTTGTACCACTTTCCAATAAAATGTTAGTTTCCATACTCTACCTCCGCAAATTATTTTAAGTTTATCTCATAGGCTATTGTATCCTTACTCTCGGATTCTTCACCCAAAACCCTCAACAGATAATCAGTTCTTTCGTCATCAACAATAAACAGAAGAACTCCGTTTATTGTAACACCTGCCTCAATATCATTATTTAAAAACTGAATATCATTCGGCAATAACGATATCTGTGGCTCAATACTTTCTTTTTCGCCTATTATCAGCTGGTATTTTACCGGATAATTCAGTGAATCGTATCTTAAGGTATTATCAGTAACGTTCTTTATCAGAAAATTAATCGTAAGTATATTCTTTCCCTCAGGAGCCGAAATCGGAACACTTCCGTAATAGATATCATCAAGCTCATACGATTCAACACGGACTTCAAATCCCTCAGCGCCATAAACCTGATTCAGACTTTCTGCATAGCTGCCTGAATACAAATTGTCATTGTCTGTATTTTGGGTATTATCATCCGTCTTATTTTCATTTTCCGTATTGCCCGCCTCAAAATCATCCGACTCAGAACCGCCCGGTTCGTTACCTTTAAGCTCGTCGTCATCATTACCGCTTTCAGGCTCAGGGACAGGTGTAGGACTCGGTATAACAATTTCCTCTTCCTTCTCAAGCCGCAAATCCTTATAATCAATAAGCTTGAAATCAGCGACCCTGTTCCTGTCATACTTCATCATCAGATAAGCAGAATATTGTGCAATTGCATTTGACTCTTCTTCAGTCAGCTTAATATGCTCTGCGCAGCCTGTACACAAAAGTGCAGTACATATCAATAATATAATAAATAATTTCTTCTTCACGTAATTATCACTCCGAATATATTCCAAAAAACGAAATATTAAACTTTTAAGCTACACATTAACTATATAATATCACTATTTTTCTTTTTTTACAAGTTGTTATTATTGAATTATTAGAAAATAATCTTAATAATCGCCTTTTTCATCGGATTTAATATCAAGTTCAAACCAGAACTCCACACCTGACGGATGATTTATCACTCCGCACTTCTGATTATGTGCTTCCATTATTGCCTTCACAATCGACAAACCAATTCCGCTACCTCCATATTCGCGCGTTCTGGCTTTATCAACCTTATAAAACTTTATCCATATTTTGCCTATTTCATCCTCAGGAATATTATTACCTGTATTAAAAACCGACACACGTACCTTATTATCACTGCACACAAATTTTATATCAATTATATTCTTGCCTGATACATGATTAAGTGCATTACTCATAAAATTAGTAACCACTTCCTCGACAGAATACTGATCTGCCCATACAAATATCGGCTCATGGCTGTTAAAAACAAGTGTAATATTCTTCTGTTTAATGAGAATGTCTACTGATTCAGAAACAGACCTTACCAGCTCAACTATATCAAATCTTTCCAGTTCGAGCTTATTTGTTCCGAACTCAATCTGATTCAGATTAAGCAGTTTTTTTACCATATCATTCATTTTTCTTGCCTCATCAACAATTACTTCACAGTAAAATCTTCTGCTTTCTTCATCCTCATTAATATTTTCGCTTAGTCCCTCTGCATAGCCTTGAATTAATGCAATAGGAGTCTTAAGCTCATGCGATACATTTGAGAGAAATTCCTTACGCATTTCATCAATTTCTGTTTTTCGCTCAATATCGCGCTGCAGCTCAATGTTTGCAGTTTTCAGCTCCGTTATCGTATCCTCAAGCTTGTCGGACAGAGTATTTATACTGCTTCCGAGTGCTCCGAGCTCATCCTTTCGCTTCTCTGTATAATGCTTTTCAAAATTCAGAGCAGACATCTGCTTTGCAATCTCTGTCAGATCCGTAATCGGCTTCGTAAAGCTTCTGCTGAACAGATACATATATACCGCACCGACTATCATTATGCAAATTCCGACTATACCGAGAAATTTTGAGGAGATTCTTGTACTTTCCTGGATATTCTCGTAGTTTGAACGGATAAAAACCATTAAACCGTTATCAAGAAATCCAACCAAATCTATATAGTTCGAATCAACCCGGTTGTCATAAAACTTATATACATCAAAGCGCTCATCCTTTGTTGTCAGTAATTCAATGCTTTCATCGCCCGTTCCGCTCTCACCGACAAAAATGTAATGCTTCAGCGCAAAAATAATACGCTGATATCTTTCTATTCCCGAATTTGCCGGCTCTCCAAAAGCTATCTCAACCGGATAGCAGAAGGTTATTTGTTTATGACCAAAATACTCCTCTTCAGTAATAATATATATACTCACATTTGAATTCTCTTCTATTCTCTCAATACGAGAGATAGCTGCGCTGCTTGAAATCCCTTCATTTTTACCCGCAATTGAATTAACGGAATAATAGCTTTCCGAAAGAGAATTCACTTTATCATTTTTATAGTAGCCCTCAAGAAAAGTCTGATTTATTATCCAGCACAGAAATATGAGAACCGAAAATGACAGTATTAATATTAATGCAACCTTTAAACGCAAAGAGTGCTTCATTTTTTCCTCCATAAAGTAAAAAACCAATGCCCCGTTAATATTCTGACATCGGTCTTTACAGCTCAATGTTCAATTTATTAATGAACTTTATTTATTCTCCGGAGGCTCAAATTTATAGCCCATACCCCAGATTGTCTTAATATATTCTCCCTTTTCGCCAATCTTTGAGCGAAGCTTTTTTACATGTGTATCTATCGTTCTGGCATCACCATAGTAATCATAATTCCAAACATTATTCAAAATTTTCTCACGGGAAAGAGCCACGCCTTTGTTTAAAACAAAGTAAGACAACAGTTCAAATTCCTTTACGCTTAAGTCTATTTCTTTACCGTCTACACTAACCTGATGTGCCGACTTATCAATTTTAATACCGCCGATATCTGTTATGTCATTTTCAATTGCATTTGAGCGTCGAAGTATTGCCTCAATTCTTGCCACAAGAATCTTCGGGCTGAAGGGCTTTGTAATATATTCATCCACTCCAAGCTTAAAGCCTAAAAGCTCGACCTTTTCGTCACTCTTAGCCGTAAGCATAATGATAGGTACCCACGAGTGCTGACGAATC
>JAZNKQ010000047.1:0-11826 GCA_045578645.1 Lachnospiraceae bacterium | reverse complement strand
GCTTGGCCTCCGACTTAGAAGCGGTTTCTGATTTCTTATTGGAATTATGGAGTATTCATCCTTTCAGAGAAGGAAACACCAGAACCTGCATAACATTTCTGTGGCACTATTTAAAGGGCAAAGGTGTAGATTTTCAGGTGGCACTGCTTAGGAATAATCCGATGTATGTGAGGGATTCGCTAGTTATGGCGAATTATGACCAGAAAGAGTACTTAAGGAGGATTATGTCAGATGCATTGCAGGGTGAGACACAGGAGGCTGAGTATTCCATGAATGAGGAGCAGGCAGGAGAGCAATATAAAATCGCGAAAGCAGATTATGAAGCATTTAGAGAGAAATATTCGATTAAGAAGGATTGTTGACCAATGATTAATTTGTCTTTCGAGCGATGGCTTAATGTTGAATTTTACAGGCTATAGTGTACAACAGAGTAAGAAAGTACGTAAGATAATACGTAAGATGTTACGGAAGAGTCCGGAGATTTTCGTAGAGGCGAGGAAGGCGTGTTTAATGGGGATGAATTTTTGATGAAGAATTAGGTTACGCTGTATTATATGGCACGGATGATAGGGAAACCTTTATTAATGATATTTTATGCGACACAGATAGTATCATTGAATAAAAGAGAGCTTGATGATTTGAAAGCGTATTTTTCAGAAGAAATTGTTGTTTTTGCTGAGTTGCAGAATCGGGGCTATGGAGCTGCGCTTATGGAAGAACCGGAAATGATTGGCAAGCATTTTGACCGGCAACCGGAATGACGGAATAACTTCAATTTGCAGGGAACGTGTAATTTTATGTTTAAGATATATGATCGGGCTGAGGGCTTATGAAACGGGCTTTCGGCCCTTGTCTTTTTGTCTGATTTTTTTGTTTTATTAGCCGATTGGCGGGGGAAAAGTGAAGGGGTCGAGAATAAAATAATTAATGGAAATTGAGGAGTAAACAAAAATATCAATCAAAATTTGAAGGAGAGAGTTATTATGAAAAAGTTTTTAGCAATTGTTCTTGCGACTGTAATGCTGCTTTCTTTGGTGGCCTGCGGAGAGGATAAAACGGCAAAGCCCGATAGCGGTGATACTGCCGTATCTAAGGATGACGAATCAGACGGAGAGGATAAATCGGATGAAATAAGCAGCTCTAACGAGTCAGCTGACTCAGCTGCAGATGAAGAAACACCCGCACCGCAGGAGGAATCGTCAGGAATTAAGCCTGCAAAGGACGGCGAAATTACCCTTAGCAGCGCAGATATTGCTGTTGTGGTGAACGGTAAGGCAGTTACCATGCCCTACAATCTTGTAGAGCTGGAAAATGCCGGAGTTCCGGTAAACGAGCTTTTCAGAGAGGATGAACTGACTCCGGGAACTTCCTTCGGCATTAATCTCTATTTGGATGAAAACGATGATTATGTACTTATTCCCGATTACTATAATGCCGGGGATGAGACTGTTATTCTTACAAATGCCGAAGCTAAAACAATTACAATGGTCAGCTACGCGACTGAGCCTGTAGATCAGGGAGTTTCTCTTCTTGGCATAACGTTTGGTATGACAAAGGGTGATGTTAAGGCAATGCTCGGTGAGCCGATGAGTGATGACGGCAGCTACTGCGCATGGCAGATAGCGGTGACAGATGCGGATTATGTAGGCAATTTAAGCATCTATTTTACCGGAGAAACGGATGACTCGGGTGCAAGCGAGATCAGACTTGATTTCATGGAATGGTAATTTAATTTATCGCGCAGTTTCCGCCACTGTGATTTGAATTGGAGATGTCGAAGCAAAAGTGCGGATTGGTGTTGCTGATATTCTGATGTACCGATATAATATGGTTGACGAAAATATTGACAGAAGACGATATTTATCCGGCAGAGCATGAGAACTTGCGTCATGAGCCATAGCCGGCCGGAATGAATGCGAGAAAGGATCAGAATATGCAGTATTATGAAAGAGCAACGCAATTCCGTGTCAGAAATGTTTTCAGCAATCATATGGTATTGCAGCGTGAGAAGAACATACATATATTCGGAGAGGGTAAGGAGGATACCTTTGTTACGGTTACCCTGATGCATAGTGACGGCAGCACGATGACTGCAAAGACGGTAGCAAAGCAGGGAAAGTGGCTTGCAATACTGCCGCCCGTGAAGGCTGAAGAGGGGTGTACTCTGACAGTAACGGCCTTCGAAGACGGAACGACAATTCGTAAGGAGTTTACGGATGTTGCAATCGGTGAGGTATGGCTTGCGGGCGGACAGTCCAATATGGAATTTGAACTGCAGAACTGTGCAGGCGGAGCCGATTCATTGAAAAACGATATAAATCCGAATGTGAGATTTTACTATACTCCGAAGAGTTCGTATAAAAACAATATGTTTTATGAGGCAGAGGAGGCATCGGAGTGGGAGCTCTTTAGCGGGAATAACGCTAAAAAATGGTCTGCCGTGGGGTATTATTTTGCTAAAAAGCTTAGTCAGGATTTAAAGGGTGTGACCGTTGGAATCATCGGCTGTAACTGGGGTGGCACCAGTGCCTCCGCGTGGATGAGCAGGGATGTGCTGCTTGAAGATAAGGAGCTGTCGGGATATGTTGAAGAGTTTGATGCAGCGTGTGAAGGCATCAGCATAGAGCAACAGGAGACAGCCTATGATGAATATCTTGCATATCACACCGAATGGGATAGAAAGTGCGGTGAGCTGTATCGCGAGAATCCTGATATTGAATGGGGCGAGGTAGAAAACATCCTCGGGAAATGCAGATGGCCCGGCCCCATGAATATTAAGAATCCGTTCAGACCGGCAGGACTGCATGAATGTATGTTGCAGAGAGTCTGTCCTTATTCGCTGCGTGGTTTTATCTACTATCAGGGAGAGAGTGATGACCACAAGCCGCAGCTGTATTATAAGCTGTTTACCAGAATGATTCGTGAATGGCGAGAGGAATTTCTGGATGATGAGCTGCCGTTTATCTTAACTCAGCTTACCATGCACCGCTATAAAAATGATGAGGATTTCAAGAACTGGCCGGTTATCCGCGAGGCACAGATGAATGCATACAGGACTGTTAAGAATACCGGAATTGCGGTGATTATTGACTGCGGAGAGTTCAATAATATTCATCCCCTGAATAAGCGCACGGTGGGAGAACGGCTGGAACTGCAGGCACTTGCTCACGTGTATGAGGTAATTGACAAAAGGGATGCCTTCGGACCGCTTTACCGAAGCTCTGTCTATCATGAAAATGAAATTGAACTGTGTTTTATGTATGCTGAGGATGGGTTTGAAACAAAAGGCGAATTGAGTGGTTTTGAAATTGCCGGACCGGACGGACAATTTGTTAAGGCCGGGGCAAGGATTGAAGGAAGCCGGATTTTTGTGTCTGCACCGGCAGTGATAAATCCTCGTTACGTGCGGTACTTATGGACAAATTATGGTGATGTGATATTGTTTGGAAAAAACGGAATGCCCGCGGCACCTTTCAGGAGCTTTAATACTCTTTAGAATGATATACTGATTTTACGTATTGCTTTTTGGTATTGATAGTGTTATACTCACTGCGTCAGCTGACAAAATTTAATAAATTTTTTAAGTCTTCAGGGCGGAGTGAAATTCTCCACCGGCGGTAAAGTCCGCGAGCCTTCGGGCCGATTTGGTGTGATTCCAAAACCGACAGTATAGTCTGGATGAAAGAAGGCAGGTAGTGCTATGCTTTTATGCCCGTGGATTATTATTCACGGGCTTTAATTTTGTAACAGGAAATTGCATACCATTACCATACCGCCCCGAATGTAAAAGCTATAATTGGGAGGTAAATATGATTGAGAATCTTAAATCGTTATGGACTAACATAACGGAAAATGCAGGGATGTTTTTACTTTTTATTGCGCTTATCGCAGTATTCTTTGCTGCAGCCGAAATCTCAGAAAGAGTAATTTGTAAAAAGAATAACATCGACAGAAGAAATGAGAGCTTCAAAATCAACAGAATGGCAATCATTGCCGTGATGGCGGTTATTGCAATAGTGTTCAACTTATTCGGATTTCCTTTATGGTTTATTCCCGGATTTTATAAAATTGACATAAGCGAGCTTCCTGTTGTCATAGGTGCTTTTGCAATGGGACCTACCGCGGGTGTCATGATAGAGTTTTTGAAGATATTGCTTAATCTGCTCATTAACGGAACGCAGACGGCATTTGTAGGAGAGCTTGCGAACTTCCTTATAGGATGTGCCTTTGTAGTGCCCGCATCAATCATTTATTACAGAAAGAAGAGCAGAAAGAGTGCGGTTGCGGGACTCGGCTGCGGAATCGTTGTTAACGGAATAACGGGTGCGTTACTGAATGCATATCTGTTATTGCCTGTTTATGCAAAGGTATTCTTTAAGGCTGATAGTCTTGATTTGATTATCGGCATGGGAACAGAAAAGAACTCGCTGATATCGGGACTTACGAGCTTTATAATCTGGGCGGTGGTTCCGTTCAACTTTATCAAATGTCTTCTGGTTATGATAATTACTTTACTTATTTATAAGCCGATAAGTCATTTGATTAAAAAATAATACCAGGCTTCCGTTGCCGGATTGCTTTGCGGCAGCGGAAGTTTTTGTTTTGTCAGATTGTTGATAAATTCTGATATTCTGATATAATAGTTAGGTCGGTTGAATAGAAACCGCGGTCAGGAGGAAAAGCTTTGAACGAGAATAAAAGCAATTTTGGAAGTATAGCAAGAATGAATACTCTTAAGCCTGAGGAGATGGAGGAGGCCATGCAGCAGGCCGAAGCATTTGAAGAGGCAGAGGAAAATGATATTACAGACAGCTGTGAGGATGTCGGGTGTGCTGAGCCCGAAGCTGAGGCAGGACATGTATATGAAGAGGAAAAACCGAAGCGACTCGCTCATTCGGAGCCGGTAATAACCGCAACAGCGAGACCGACAAAGGATGATATGTACCGGTTTATGTTCAGACATACTTATGTCAGCCCGGTGGGAGTGCTTGCGGTTTTAATTGGTATAGGTGCGATTGCGATGGTAGTAATGAGCCTTCGCAGCGGAAGTACATTGCAGATTATAATGTTTGTTATTGTGGCGCTGCTGTTCCTTGTAAATAGTCCCATAAGCCTTATTTTTAAGGCGAAAAGGCATTCGGCAGCAGTATGTGCCCCTGAGGGACTTATTACATACGGCTTCAGCGATGCAGGACTTGATATGAAACGCGGTAAGGATTATGCGGCATATAACTGGAGTCATGTATATAAGGTAATAGAAGGAAAAACCGGCTTCTATATTTATCTGTCAAAGAATCAGGCATTTGTAATGCCCAAGGCAGACCTCGGCAGTGAGGTTGATAATTTCCGCAGGCTCTTAAAGCGGAATGTTGAGAAAAGGTGTCATGTACAGGAGGAAGAACAGGTAAAGGTATGATATATGAGAGCTTTTCGGTAGCGGAAACCTTCGCACTTGGCAAAAAAATAGGCGAATCCGCAGTTCCCGGACTGGTAATTTGTCTTGACGGAGATTTGGGAACGGGTAAAACGGTATTTACACAGGGAGTGGCTGAAGGACTCGGGATTACGGAGCCTGTGAACAGCCCGACCTTTACCGTGCTTCAGATATATGATGAGGGGGCTATGCCGCTTTATCATTTCGATGTTTACAGAATAGAAGAGCCGGAGGAGATGGAAGAGATAGGATATCGTGACTGCTTCTACGGGAACGGGGTATCAATCGTAGAATGGTCGGAGCTGATTAAAGAGCTTATCCCGTCAGAGGCTGTTCATGTTCTTATTGAGAAGGAGCCGAAGAAAGGATTTGATTATCGCAGGATAACGGTTTCCTGAGTATGAAAAGGAATGGGGGATTAGTGTGAAAATAGTTGCACTTGACAGCTCGGGACTTGTGGCTTCTGTTGCGGTTATGACTGAGGATACTATGATTGCCGAGTATACTGTTAATCATAAAAAGACGCATTCCCAGACGCTGCTTCCCATGCTTGATGAGATTATGCGCATGACGGAGCAGGATATAAAGGATGTTGATGCGATTGCCGTGGCTGCGGGACCGGGGTCGTTTACCGGTTTGCGTATCGGCTCTGCAACAGCAAAGGGGCTGGGGCTGGCACTTGATAAACCGATTGTCGAGATTCCTACCGTAGATGCACTTGCATTCAATTTCTGCTTAACGGGTGATGCGGTTATTTGTCCCATAATGGACGCCCGCCGCGAGGAGGTTTATACCGGAATATATGAATTTGTAGGAATGAGTAGAGTGCTCTATGATTCTGAAACGGGTGAAGGCTTCCATGTGATTTCGGAGCAGAAAGCGGTGCCGCTTACAGAGCTTCTCGGGGAGCTTGAGTCAATCGGAAGAAAGGTAATATTTATCGGTGACGGAATTCCCGTTTATCGCGATATTATAGATGAAAAGCTGAGTATTGAACATTGTTTCGCACCGCAGCATATGGCAGGACAGCGTGCCGGAGCCGTGGGAGCGCTTGCCTTTGAGTATATTAAAAGAGGCAGGACGATTAATGCCGACGAGCATGTGCCCGTGTACCTTAGGGTGTCTCAGGCTGAGCGGGAGCTGAATGCAAAGGGATAGTGTGAAAAATCATACTGATGAAATACTGAGTTAGTCAGTATTTGCCCGGAAATCGGCATATCGAAAGGGATGTGATAAATTGATAATCAGAAAAATGTGTGAAAGTGATATTTCGCATATAGCCGATATGGAAAAAAGGATTTTTTCGGATTTCTGGACCGAAGCTGATTTCTATGAGGCACTGGATGATGAAAACAGAATATTCATTGTGGCAGAAATTGACGGAAAAGCAGCCGGATACTGCGGCATGTGGTGCGTCCTTGACGAGGGCCAGATTATGAATGTTGCTGTTGATGAAAGCATGAGAAGACGCGGTATAGCGGAAGCTATGCTGACGGAATTGTTTTCCGAAGGAAAAAAGCGGGGCATCCGTGTTTATACGCTTGAGGTCAGAGAGAGCAATTGTGCCGCACAAAGTCTTTACGCGAAGCTTGGCTTCAAAGGGGTGGGTCGCAGACCGGGATATTACCGGAAGCCTGATGAAGCAGCAATACTTATGGATTTGGAAGTAATGTAAAAAAGAACTAAAAGCAGTATTATTTCATGTTATTCCCACTACACAAAGCCGGAGTATTAACGTATACTTATTAGACAGTATGTCCGCGTTTATGCGGAAAGCTGTGAGGGAGGGAAGATATGGATAAGGATATATATTGTAATGCCTGCGGCAGAAAATTGAAAATAAAAAAGGGATTACCCCTTGAGGACGCTTTCTATGTCAGAAAGGATTGGGGGTATTTCTCAAAAAAAGATTTGGAAACAGATGTATTTGTTATGTGTGAGGATTGTTACGATAAATTGACGGCTTCCTTTGTGATTCCGGTAAAAAGAATGGACAAGACGGAGGCAATGTAAGCGTAGCAAGTCGAGTGGTGAATAGTGTGAAAAATCAAATAAGCCATAGTGATACTCCTCGCGACAAGTCGCTCGGAAATGGGGAATAGTATGCTGGATGTGTGTTTACTTGGAACGGGCGGTATGATGCCGCTGCCAAACAGAAGACTTACAGCGTTGATGACGAGATACAACGGAAAAAGTCTGCTTATCGATTGCGGTGAGGGGACTCAGGTTGCAATACGCGAAAAAGGGTGGAGCTTTCATGACATTGACGTGATTTGCTTCACTCATTATCATGGAGATCATATCAGCGGACTTCCGGGTCTGCTTCTTTCCATGGGAAATGCCGAGCGCAGTGAACCGGTTACTATTATCGGCCCCAAAGGATTGGAAAAGGTTGTTAATTCTCTGCGGATAATTGCGCCGGAGCTTCCGTTCGAAATTAAATTTATGGAATTTTCCAATGCTGTTGAGAGCTTCGAGATATGCGGATACAGGATTGAGGCGTTTAAGGTCAGCCACAATATCACCTGCTATGGGTATTGTATTAATATCGACCGTGCAGGACGCTTTGATCCGGAGAAGGCTAAAGAAAACGAGGTTCCGATGAGAGTTTGGAGCCGGCTTCAAAAGGGCGCTGTTATTGAGTATGAGGGAAGGGTGTTTACACCGGAGATGATTCTCGGACCTCAGCGTAAAGGAATTAAGCTTGTCTACTGTACGGATACCAGACCGGTTAAGGTGATTGCCGAAAAGGCAGAAAATGCCGATTTATTTATATGTGAAGGTATGTATGGTGAATTTGAAAGGACAGAGAAGGCTGTTGAGCACAAGCATATGACCTTCGGAGAGGCAGCAAGACTGGCGAAGGAGGCAGGAGCAGCTGAGCTGTGGCTCACCCATTACAGTCCGTCACTTGTAAGACCGGAGGAGTATATCGGTGCTGTGCGGGAGGTTTTTAAGAATGCATATGCAGCGAAGGATTTAAGAAGCGTTACCCTTGATTTCGACAAGGATGAATAAGCGGAGGTGCTATGGCAAGGACTAAGAAAAAATCGGGAGTTGGCGGAACAATACTGTTTGTAATCCTTCTGGCGGTTATTGTTGTCGGGGTATATATTATGATAACTACCGGCGAAGACAATGGTAAACTGGAGCCCGATGTTAAGCGGACCGAGACGGAAGTTCTTCTTGACAGGGATATGGAAAAGGATTATCCCGGAACAATAAGAGAGGTTGTGAAGGTATATTGCCGTTTGGCGAAGTGCTTATATAATGAGGAGTTTGACGAGGAGCAGGTTGAGGCGCTGACAAGGCAGCTGCGCCACCTGTACGATGAAGAGCTTCTGGCTGAAAATGAAGAGCAGCTGCATTTTGCCGGCATAAAGGGTGACATTGCGCATTACCAGAGTAATAAGATGAGCATAAACAGCTATACCGTTGACAGGGCGTCTGATATACAGTATAAGACCACTGATAAAGGGGAAACCGCCGGAATAAATATGTATTTTACTATCAATGAAAACGGCTCGTTTACGCGTTCCTATCAGGAGTTTATACTAAGGAAGGATGCAGACGGAAGGTGGCGGATTCTCGGCTGGAGACAGGTTGCCGAAAGCGATGTTTCGGAATAGATTGAAGTGCAAAATTGCGCGCTGTGTTTCGGATTGGTGTGTCGGGAACATGAATTGAAAATGAGTCATGGATTTTATCGGTCGGACTCGGAATAGGAGAAGTTTTGGAAAAGGAAACCTTGATACTTGCAATTGAATCATCGTGTGACGAAACTGCGGCTGCGGTAGTGAAAAACGGCAGAGAAGTCATGTCGAATGTTATATATTCGCAGATTGCACTGCATACCCTGTATGGGGGAGTTGTTCCCGAAATCGCATCCAGAAAGCATATTGAGAAGATAAATCAGGTGATTAAGGCTGCTCTTGCAGAGGCGAAGGTGGGCTTTAAGGATCTTAGTGCAATTGCGGTTACATACGGACCGGGGCTTGTGGGTGCCCTGCTTGTCGGAGTTGCGGAGGCGAAGGCAATAAGCTATGCTACGGGACTTCCGCTGGTGGGAGTACATCATATAGAGGGGCATGTTGCCGCAAACTATATAGAACACAAGGAGCTGGAGCCTCCGTACATGTGTCTGGTAGTATCGGGCGGCCATACTCATCTTGTTGTAGTAAAGGATTACGGTGAGTTTGAAATCGTGGGACGGACTCATGATGATGCTGCCGGAGAGGCATTTGATAAGGTTGCGCGTGCTATAGGACTTGGTTATCCCGGAGGCCCTAAGGTTGATAAGGTTGCGAAAGAGGGCCGGAGCGATGCGATTGCGTTCCCGAGAGGACATATAGAGGGAAGCTCTTTTGATTTCAGCTTCAGCGGTCTTAAATCAGCGGTACTGAATTATCTCAATTCCTGCCGTATGAAGCAGGGGCTTGATGGTATGGAGGTTTATAAGCAGCGTACCGGAAAAGAAAATTTCAGCGGTACCGAGCTTGTGGACCCGGAAACCGGTGTGACGGTTGCCGATGTTGCTGCTTCTTTTCAGGCAGCGGTTGTTGATGTGCTGGTAAGCCACACAATTGCAGCAGCTAAACAATACGGCTTTGACAAGGTTGCAATTGCGGGCGGAGTGGCATCAAACTCAGCCTTGCGCGCGGGCATGAAGGAGGCTTGTGAAAAAGAAGGTATAAAGCTGTATTACCCTTCTCCGATTTTCTGTACGGATAATGCCGCTATGATCGGGGCAGCAGGATATTACGAATATATTAATGGTGTAAGGCACGGTCTTGATTTAAATGCTGTTCCGAATCTTCGATTGGGACAGTAGCAGATAAGCTTTTACAAAGTTTGCCGACTATGGAAAGGGCGTGGCTATTTGTATGAAAACAACTGCAATAATTGTTGCCGCCGGACAGGGAAAGCGGATGGGAGGAAACATTGCAAAGCAATATATGATGCTTTGCGGAAAACCGGTTCTTTATTACGCTCTGGCAGCATTTGAAAAGAGCAGGACAGATGATATAGTGATTGTTGTCCGGGACGGTGAGCAGTCCTATGTCAAAAATGAAATCGTTGATAAATACGGTATTAATAAGGTAAGGGAAATTGTTGCGGGCGGAAAGGAACGTTTTGATTCGGTATATCGCGGAATCACGGCAGCACGGGAGGCAGATTATGTTCTTATACATGACGGGGTTCGTCCGTTAGTTTCGGATGTGCTGATTAATCAGATTATTGATGATGTTAAGCTGCATAAAGCATGTATACCGGGAGTTGCCGTCAAGGACACAATAAAAGCGGTTGATGAGAATAACGAAGTGACCGTAACCTGTGAAAGAAAACAGCTGCGCCGGATACAGACTCCGCAGGCATTTGACAGAGAAATATTGAGCGCTTCTTATAATATGTTCTTTGAGAAGATAAGGGCGGATGAAATTAAGGCAGACAGCATTACGGATGATGCGGTGCTTGTAGAGAAGATGCTGGGTGTAAAAGTTTATGTTACGCAGGGCGATTATTCTAATATAAAGATTACCACACCGGAGGATTTGACGGTTGCGGCGGCTTTGATTAATGCCTAATTTTTCTAGTTGGAGCAACAATTATGAAAATTTAAATTTAAATCGATAAAAAGGGCTTGACAATATCGATATTAATGTGTTACACTAAGCAAGCGTTGTTCGGAGAGTTGGCCGAGTGGTTGAAGGCGCTGGTCTTGAAAACCAGTGATCCCGCAAGGGACCGTGGGTTCGAATCCCACATTCTCCGCTTATTTTTAGGGTAAGTCTGAAAGACCACCGATGAGGTGGTTTTTTCATCGGAAGAAAAGAATATTTTTGTGATTTAGCTTTGGAGAAATACCCAAGAGGCTGAAGGGGCTCCCCTGGAAAGGGAGTAGGCCGTTAATAGCGGCGCATGGGTTCAAATCCCATTTTCTCCGTTCCCTGATGTTATGTATCAGGATTATGAGTGCGTGAGATCCATGAATACGCATTCAGAAAAGTCAATAACCGATGTGCGACAATTGGTCGCCGAAATGTTGAATTGACCGAATTTTTCGAAAAATAAAAATTGTGTCAAAAAAACTGAAAAAAGGTGTTGACAAAACAATCTGCCGGTGCTATACTGGCAAAGCCGATTGCGAAAAGCACGGCAGAAACAAACAGAACCTTGATAATTGAATAATGAAACAACCTTGAAATTTCTTTAAAATTTCATAACTCAGAAATGAGTTACCTGTCTGAAAAGACAGGAGGAACGTCGTGAGAAATCACGAAACCCAAAAAACAGTAAATAGTTTTCTGAAGGAATTCAGGAGACGAACGGAAACAAAAGCTAATGAAAATTGGCCAGCAGTTTCTGAGAGGAAAGAACACAAATATTAATTT
>JAZNKQ010000046.1:0-42534 GCA_045578645.1 Lachnospiraceae bacterium | reverse complement strand
TTTATATTCATAATCCTTCCCATTTCTGAGCGACTTATCGCGAGGAATATAGCAATGGCTATTTGTTTTCGCTCAGGAACAAATAGCCGTGTGAAAAATCATAGTATATGATTTTTCACGCTATCCTCCATATACTATTATTTCTTACTCATACTTATGGGCGAAACGCTTGAACAGAAGCGCTATCAGTCCCAATACAAGAAGAACATTCAGTATGTAAACAACCGACAATGCCGAGCCGACACCAATCTTATTCTGGGTGAAGGCAAATGCATATACCTCTTCGGCTACCTGAGATTCAAGGAACAAATCAACGATTGTATAAACAACTACGAAAAACGTAATGTTTATAATACTGGGAATCGTAACCTTCCAGAAGGTCTCATACGCCGTTGCACCTTCTATCTTTGCAACCTCATAAAGGCTCGGGCTTATCGACTGGAGTGCCGTCAGATAAACCAGTGTCTGAACACCCGCATTTGCAATCAGATCGAAAATATTATCTATGTACTGTACTATCGGATTCAGTATGCTGAGCGGGATGTTAGTATATCGTGTAAGCATAATCATAACACTGCTCTCAGCAAACAATCCGCTGCTCGCCTGTAAGGTTTCTCCGCCGGTGGTCATTGCAAGGCTTGTAGTAACAACCTCTATTCCGAGAATAATCGGGAGGAAGAATATCGCTCTTACAATTGCACGCCCCCTGAACTTCCTGTTTGCAAGAAGTGCAAGGAAGAGGCTGAATACCGTAATCAGCGGAACACTGATAAGCAAATCCAGATTCTGGTCGGTAAACAGATTCAGCATTGTACGCGAATCCGTCGTTACCTCTGTGGCAAACAGGTCAATATAATTCTGTGTACCGACCCATTCATAGGTCATTCCGCCCGCATCGGCAACACCGATTTTATTGAAAGAATATTGAATTGTATTTACTAACGGAACAAGAAAAAACATACCAAATCCGATGAAAAACGGCAGCAGAAATACAAATCCGTTTAATTTCCGCTTATTGGCAACTGTCATCCATTTCTTCTTTTTGTTCATTGCTAACTCCGTTCCCGCATACTTTCAATATGCACTATTTAATAATCATATACTCCTCGGCTTCAATAACCGTCTCGTCCTCAAGTGTAACCGGATAACGATTATAATTGACAATAACACTTACTCCATTGGCATATTCAGTCTTAAAGACATTCTCTCCGACTATTGTATGACCTGCTATTTCGGTTGTGCCGATTTCCTCCCACAGCGCTTCGCATTCATCACTGACGCTTTTTATTCTGTCCTTCAGCTTTTCATAGCTTACACAGTAGAAGCCCGTATAATCGCTGTTCTTAAGCATATCCTCCTTCTCCCAGCTTACCGTAAACTTAGGATAAGCTCCAAGCTCTGCTGCCTGCAGAACGAAGTAATCGGTTGAAAGAGATGACAGGTTCACCGTCTCGGTGGTGTAAGGAACCAGTCCGTTCAAAACAAGCTGTCTGAACGGTACCGACGCTGCAAAGGTTCTGTAATGACTGCTTTCCCTCGCAATATCGGTTGCAAGCTCCGCATAGCCTATCTTTGACATCCAGGGATTATTAAGTGCAAGCTTCTTTGCGGAAAGCTTCTGCAATACACCGTCAAGCACCCTGTTTGATGCATAAACATCTATCATGTCCGAGTTATCATAATCCGCATAATATATATTGGCAAGGTCGTCAACAAAAAGACTGTCATATTCCTCTGCCTCAGCAAGGAAGGAATCTGCCGCATAGTCAAGATATTCGGCAGATAAGGTATAATAGCTTTCTGCCGCGTTTGACACGAAGCCGCTGAGAATTCCGAGCATTGAAGCGTAATTATACTGCTCTATCTTGATATCAGCAAAATCCTTTGCCGCATGAAGCATTGTCATAAATTCGGCACTGTCCGTATAAACACGGCTCATTGAGGTTCCGAGATATAAATCTATTCCCTTTTCCCTTGCATAGCTTCTAAGCTCTTCAAGCTCCTCGCTGCTTCCGTTCGCTTTTACAAGGTCTGCGCCGTCGTACATACTATTGCTCATTCCCTCGTTGAAAACACCCTTATACGATACGGAAAGCCTGTCACTTCCTATATCCTCAAGCATATCGCGAAGCTGCGTATAGGTGGTCATCGTAGTAACCGAATCATACGGAATTCCGAGGAAACGCTCGGTAAGTGTAAGTGCTCCGATTACTTCAAGATAAACCTTTCCTTCATTTTCATATGAAAGCGCGCCTACGTTCGGGTCGTTCTTAACAAGATAATCTCTGTAGGATTCGGCCATTTTATAGTATCCGGCCTCCTCCTCGAGGAAGATGTATCTGAGTGAATAATCTACGTTAAGCATATCTGTTGCAACAAGATATCCCGTAGTTTCACTGCTGTAGGCACCGTATACCTTAACCTTTGTAAACTGAACGGTATCAAAGGAGGTATATATTTTATTGATGCTTGAACCGCCGCTCTCGTCGGTAGCAAGCTTTGTATGAATATATGATGTTTCCGCGCCGTTTTCTATTACCGCAAGGAAGCCCTCTGAGCTTTGGTCTTCCTCTGCTATACTCATTCCGAATACCGGCATTGTAAGCTCCTGCGAGTATTCCGGCTGCCAGTAATAATCCTTGGCGTAATCGTTATTATAAATCGGTCTTGTATATTCAACTACATCTGTATTTCCGGTATTAAGCTCCATGATTGCACCGCTTCCGTCCGGCACAAGCATAAAGCCTCCGAATGCACTCTGCTCATAATGTACTGCACCGAAGTTCGGAAGCACATCTATGTTCTGCATTACGTAAAAATCATTTTTCGATACGATTCTGTCTGTGGGAATTCTCACCCTAAGCTCACCGTTTTCAAGTGTAAGCTCCATTGTCATACTAAACTCAGCCGGCTCCGCAAAAGCAACCACGATTCCGAATTCAGCCGAATCACTGACAAGCATATCCTGTGTGTAGGACAGAAGCTTTGTTACCTCAATCATCTGCTTAACCGCTGATGCGGGCGGTGTTCCGGTGTAGCTGATAACGTAACAGTTATCCTTCTTACTGAGCTTATAGAGCAGTCCCAGTGTTGAAACATAGGTGTTATACTTCTCCTCTTCAAGGATTCCGTCTGCAAAAAGTCCTTCAAGTCCTGCAAGGAAGAAATTCTCATAGCGCTCTATGCTCATCTTCTTGGGCATGTATTCGTAAAAGGCTCCCGACTCGCCCTGAGAAAGATCCATTTCAAGTCTGACACCGTCCTCTATCCTGTACAGCTCATAGCTTCCGAGCGCGGTACAGTAGGAATATGAATCCCACTCATATGTAATGTCATCCTCACCAAGGTAAGTGATATAGAAAAGGGCAGTATCCATTACATCGGCCGAGTTATCCACGGCTGATTTCCAAACCTGTCCGTTCTGCAGATTTTTCACGGAAACCACCATATTCTCTGTATTTATATACAGCTGTCTGTTTCCGTTCTCTGCAAGAAGCACCTCTCCGGCATCCTTTGCAAGCACATCCGAGGACTCCTCAAGAACCGACGGCTCACTGGCCGGAAGCTCTGCGCGGCTGACACCGATTACGGGAAGCATAGCGATTACTCCCACTATGACCGCCACAACAAAAAATGTCAGAACAGCCTTTCTTATAATATGTGTACTGTAAAATTTTTTGATTTTGTCCAGCATATTTACCTCTTCTTTGACAGTTAATTAATACGTCGTATCAGCTCACTTGCAACCGAGGAAATAAAGTTAACCATCTTCTCTTCAAGCGAAAATACCAGAGTTAACAGGAAAACAATTATTATCGCCGCAGCCAGGGTAAGGAGCAGCGAAGCCAGCGTTTTTCCGAGTCCGTATTCGTGTATTACGCAGAGACCGGATATTGCCAGAAATGCAAACCAGACAATTCCCATTGCCCTGACAACCACAAGAATCATAATCTCCTCTTCGATTATGAAATTGCTGACAAAGATAGTTATTATCTCGGTAAAAATCATGGGAAGCATCGAATACCCGATAACAATGAAAATGTTCCGCGTATTGCCCTTTCCTCCCAGAAGCGTTGTCACCGACCAGTTGCTGAAGGTAAACAGCACTATAATCGACAGAGTCGATATGAAAAGAGATATACTGTTCATCTCGTGCAGGGCACTTTTATTCATAATAAAGCCCGTATACTGATATGCCGCGCACTGAAGGAGGCAGTATATGGTTACCAGCACTGCCGCAATACCGAGCGACCCCTTCCCCCTGAACCTTATCTCATAAAAGCTGTCAAAGGGATGCGTTGCCGCATATTTCAAGTAATATAGCTTTTCCTTCATTGGATTAACCTCCCTCTCCGAAGCCGGGTGTATATCTTAATTTCCTGCTTTTCGCGAATTCTTTCTGTGATACCGGATTTCGGTATAAATAAGAATCGCAACCGCTGCCAGCACAACCGTGGCAACAATTCCGAAGTTCTCTCTTATCTGCTCGCCGCGGTAGCCGTTATATGCTTTTGAATAGTACTCTCTGTTATTTCCAAGCTTAAAGTAATACATTGCATCCTCATACAGACCCTTCATAAGATAGTTCTTTCCGATACCCGTATAAGCGATTTCATAATTAGCATTAAGCTCAATTGCCTTCTTAAACTCAACAAGCGCCTCGTCCCAGTCACCGTTATAGTAATAGTCCGCACTTGTAAGCATTGCCTTTCCGAATTCCGTCGGCTCGAATATGTACGCACATTTATATGCACTGTCCGTTACAACAAGCTTATCTCCGAGCCATGCTATTCCGCTCGGCTCCTTAAAGCCGTCATCGGTCTTGCTCTTAATACCGAAAACATTCATAAGCTCGCCGTCGAAATTATATAAGAAAATTCTTCCGTCCAGCTTATCAAGCAGTGCATAAACTCCGTAATCAGTTACGGCAATATCAATAAACTGGCTTCCCACCTCGTCATTCAGCGACCAGGTATCACCGATAACAAATACATTTCCTTTCTCACGAAGAACGTTCTCGCCCTTTGCATTTAAACGGAATACCATATCCTCTGCTGCAAGATCGTTTGTTACTGCCATAACAAAGCCTTCACCGTCAACCGTTATATTATTAAAGGCGGGAGCAAAGGATTTTGCCATCTGCTCCTTCTGCTCATCCGAAGCAATCGACTTCCAGAAATACTCTACAAGGTTTACCTCGGGAACATTTACTCCGTAGTATCCGATAAAATTACCGTTATAGTCGAGCTCAACAATTCCGTCATAGCTTGACTGAACTATTACGAAAATTCTGTTGGCATCATCAACCGCTACCTTTGAAGGCTTAAACTTTGTTGAGCCGCTGAGATTCTCAGGCTCGCTTATTATCTTCTTAAGGCGGTAGGTGTCAAGGTCGAGAACCATTATACGCATTGCTCCGGTATCGGCGATGTAAAGCTCTCTCTCCTTCTCATGTACCCAGGTTCCCTCGGGATTCGTAAGCACAATCTGGTTGCCGTCGGCATCAAGCTCTATTTTGTTCTCGGCGTTTTTCATCGCCTTCAATGCTGTTATACAATTACCGTCGCTGTCCATAACATAGACTCTGCTTGACAGCGTATCCGTAAGAAATATTCTTCCGTCAGAGGATGTTGAAACATCATTTAAGCCCTGAATTTTAATTTTAAGAAAATCGTCGCCCTCCATCGTACGCATAAGGCGGAAGGCTGCCGGAGACTCTAAAGGATCTCTCCAGAAATCATAGGTGTAGCCGTCATAAGCGTAGGAAGTGCCGTCAGCTGCATATACTGCCTGCACATCTCCCAAAAGCAGCACCGCTGCCAGAATAATAGCTATAACCGCAGATACCTTTCTCATACTTACCTCCACTTTACTTCTTTGCGTAACAATCAGCCCTTAATACCCGAGGTCGACATTGTTTCCATGACATTCGCCTGTGAAATTACGAATACCCCGACAGGCACAAGCATCATAAGCAGCGCAACTGCAGATGCAACACCGGTACGTGAAATACCGCTGTTAACCAGCTGTGAAAGAACATAGCTCAACGGCTTGAGTTCCTCTGAGTAGATAAACACACCGCCCGTGGTTCCCCACATCTGCTGGAAGGAAAGAATAACAAGAGTAATCGTTGCCGGCTTACACATCGGCATTGCAATTCTCCAATAAGTCTTGAAATCGCTCGCCCCGTCGATTCTTGCCGCCTCTATCATCTCATCCGGTATCTGAACCATGAAGTTTCTCATAAGGAAAAGACCCAGTGTACCGCCGACTGCGGGAAGAATAACCGCCCAGTAGCTGTCAATCATTCCGAGACCGCTCATAATAAGATAGTTCGGAATCGCTGTTACCGTTGTACTGAACATAAGTGCATATACAATAAAGTTGTTCATAAGTCCGGAACCGGGGAATTTGAATTTCGCAAGCGGATATGCCGCCATTGAACCGAGAATAACCGTACCCGAGGTTCCGAGCAGAGATATTACAAGAGTATTGAATGCATACCTGCTGAACGGAATGTCAAAGCTCTCTATAATACTAAATAAATCAAAGAAGTTATCAAGCGTCGGGTTATCAACCGTCATTCGCGGAGGGAAAATGAAAATCTCACTCAGCGGCTTAAACGCGCTGACGATAATGTACCAGAGCGGAAAAAGACTGAATAATCCAAAGCCGGCCAGTACTATTACCAGCAGAATATCTCCGCCAAGACTTCTGTTTCGTCTCCTTATTTTTCTTCTAGCTAAAGCCTTCATAGTGCTCCTCTTCTCTGCGCATTCGTATTCTTACTGCCGGGCCGTGTTTATGCGCTTACACGGGCAGAACTGCGAATTAACCGATTCTTCGAAGAACCTTCTGAATAATAATGTTACAGAACATCATTATCAGGAACAGGATAACTGCTATCGAGCAGGCATATCCCAGTTCGTAACGGATATTTCCGTAGTCATGAAGATGCGTAAGAATTGTATGTCCGGCATAGTTTACCGAAGGGAAACCTACCATATCAATTGACAGCTGTGATACCGAAAGCGAGCTTGTAATCTGCATTACGGCACCGAACATGAGCTGCGGCTTCATAGAAGGAAGCGTTATGTACCAGAGCTCCTGCCAGCGGTTTCTGATACCCTCAACCGCTGCTGCCTCAAACAGGGATTTATCAACCGTCTGCAAGCCTGCGATGAAGGTCAGGAAGCTGACTCCGAGGCTCAGCCACAGCTGTACGACGATAAGTATCGGCATAATCATGCTTTCTGTTGTAAGGAACAGAAGCGCATCATTTGTAATTCCGAGCTTCATAAGCCATGCATTTGCCCAGCCGTAGGTATCTGATGAGAAAAGCAGCTTCCATACCAGATATGCATTACCGGAAATGGACGGTGCGTAAAATACCAGCGTCAGAATTGCTCTCGGTATTCGCGGAAGCTCATTTACCAGCCACGCAAAGATAAAGCACATGATGTAACTGAGCGGACCCGTTACGATTGCAAAGAACAAGGTATTCTTCAGCGCAATCAGGAAGATGCTGTCATCTACCATCAGGTCAATATAATTGTTGAATCCGACAAACTCGGGAGTGCTTACCATATCAAAGGAAGTAAATCCGAGTCCGACCGCAATCAGAATGGGTAAAAAGGTAAAGGTAATAAAGATGATTCCAAAGGGTAAAATCATCAGATATTTCGATTTATGCTGCTTCCATGCACTCCTCTTGGATCTTCTCCTTACTACTGCTCTCATAGCCTGCTCCATTTCTATTCCTTAAAGCTGAGTCCCAACTGCTCCCGCTTATTTGTAAGCTCCTGATTAATTGATTTTATATTGAGGTAAAGCGCCTCACGCGGGTTGCTGGTTTCTGTCAGAACATCACCGTAGGAATATGCAATCATTCTGTTAGTCATATAGTAGCCGGGAACCGCTTTGATTCCGACACTGTTTTCAAACTGTGATAATAACGAGTTCAGCTCCGAATAGCTCCAGGGAAGCTGTTCGAGAACCTTCGGTATCGCTGACGGGAAACGTGCTGCCGTTCCCATAATTGCCTCCGTTGAGGTTGCAAACTTCAGCTGGGTGTCCTCGCTTACCCACCACTGCAGGAAGCTCCATGCAGCCTCCCTCTTATCCGAGGAGCTCATGATGATTGCCTGAACAGTGTCCGTAACTACCGTATTATCAATTGTTCCATCCTCCCTAAGCATTCCGGGAATCGGTGCAAAGGACCAGAGACCCTTGATTTCGGGAGCAAATATTTCAAGTGTACAGAACGTTGTATAGTTTACAAGTCCGATAGGGAATTCGCCCGTTCTGAAACGGTTCGAGAAATCAACCTGTACATTAAGACCGTAATTCACAAACAAATCCGTATAATCCTTAAACGCTTCCATTGCTGCGTCAGAATCAAGTGCACTTTCAATACCGTAATCATCACCGCTGCCCTTATAAACATCGCCGCCGTACTGATATACCATTGAAAGATAGAAATTAAGATTTCCGTTTGCATCATTCAGATAAGCGTTCGGTACATATGCGCTGTAATTGTTCTGCTGCAAAACAGGGATTATCTCTATGAATTCCTCCCAGGTGGCAGGAATGCCGATGCCGAGCTGGTTGATAATATCCTCTCTGTAGAACATCATCATAAAGTTTGCCTGCTCTGCGAATCCGTATACTCCGTCATTAAAGCTTGCCGCATCAAGCGTACTGTCAAAATACTGCGATGCGATTTCTTCGTATCCGGGAAGCTCGGTAAGATTTACCGACGCTCCTCTCATGGCAAAATCCTGTGCCGTTGACTGTGAAAGTCCTATAACAACATCGGGACCGTTTCCCGCAAGTGCCGCACGAAGCACAACATCCGCAGGTATCAGCTGAACCTTAACATTCGTTCCTGTGTCTGCGGAGAAGGTATCATCCGCCATATTCTTAATTATCTGTGCCTGCTCCTTACCATAGGATACCACCCATACCTTAAGGGCTTCATTTTCCTGTCCCTCAACGGCACCTACGGCATTTGAATCAATAAAGAAGGTCGAGAAGAATCTCACCACTCCGTTATACAGGCCTGCAAAGAAGCTTTCCTCCGGGTCGGGAAGACTTTCCACGCTTCCGCTCAGGATTATGCTGTCAAGCTCAAGCGGCATAAGCGAAATGGAAACAAGCCAGGTTCCCACTGCGGAAAGATTGTTCTTAAGCTGGTTTAACTCCTCAATAACAAGCTCCGGATCCTCTGCCAGACCCTCTGCCTGTCTTGCCATCTTTTCAAGGAGTACCGTCTGCTCTCCCTTTTCGCCGGTTATCTCTATCAGCATATCAACGATTTTGTAAAGACGCTCGCTCTCTGCCTTCATTGTTACGGCAAAGTTCGGCTCCTTTACCGCTATCTGATAATCAATAAATTTGCTCGGTGCCTGTCCCGTCAGTCTGACAACATCAAGGTAAGCGCTGTTAAGCTTCTCAACACTTTCTTCTACCTGACTGACAATGCTTCCGAACGGTCCCATTACCGCCTGCAGCGTAATGATGTTTTCTCCCGCATTCAGGTGGAAAAGATACGGGTTTCCCTGTGCATCGGCTACAGTATAATTGTTCATGTCATTACTGTAATCGAAGCCGATTGCATTCATTTCGAGGTACGGAACCTCACCGTTTATGTATAATCGCCTGTATGATGTAACACCTCTGTTGGTGCTCTGTCTTCCCTTAAAGGTCAGCTCATACAGACCGTCTTTTTCAACATTAATGCTCCAGCTGATTGAATCTCCGGCATTCTCCCAGCTCTCCTTGCCGATAGTATTGTATACGGCATAATAAGGATGATAGGGATATATATTGCTGTCCGTGTAATTCTTCTGGATGTTAATCGCCTGCGAACTCTTTGTAATTGCGTTTACATAGTCATCTGAACGCTCAGCCTGCATAACAACGGCTTCTCCGGAATAAACCTGACCGCCTGCCTGCAGCTCTCCGATAACCTCAGCATACGCAGCGGGTCTTTCCTCCGCGCAGAATCTGAGTCCGGTTACAATCATCGGTTCCTTAATCGTTTCGAGCGTTATCGTATGCTCTCCTGCCGCAAGATAAAACTTCAAAGCCTCTCCGTAACGGCAGTTATAGTCCTCAACGAACCATTCCGTCCTGCTGTAGACCTCATAAGCCTCAGGTCTCAGCTCATTATTATTCTTAACAGTGATACTGTCATCCTGCCACCAGCGCTTAATAACCAGCTGCGCCAGGTCATCATAGCAGATTTCCCCGTCGATATAGAGCTTTCTCTGAATATCCGAGGTGGTTCCGGGAAGTGCGATATATCCAAGCTCCAGATTGTAAAAGCCCGCATCCGCGGCAGTAAAGCTCCATGTTATCTTGCCGCTGCCCTCGGTAAGTATGCCTTCAATACCCTCGCTTGCAACAAGACCGTCCTCGGTCGTGAAACCGTTCAGGTCAACTGCTATTTCTTTATCGGACATAGCTCCCGTATATCCGTTTGCATCAAGGTATGCCTGATAGCCCGCTTCATATATAACTTCACCCGGCGAGGATACGGCATACAGGGATGCATCCCCGCTACCGCCGAATACACACAGCAGAATTATGCATATCAGCACGCACGGAACAACAATCCATATTGATTTTTTCTTTAATAAATTCTTCATGCCAGTCCTCATAAATAAAATTATTGTTTATATTACTCTGGGACAGCTAAAAAACTGTCCCAGAGCGTAATTAGAAATAGAGAATATTATTCTGTAACAACCTCAATCTCAAGTGAAACAACTGTTGCATTTCCTGCAAAGTCAGTTACTGTAACATCAACTGCATAAACGCCGGGAGTTGTTGTATCAAGAGTTGACCAGTCAGCACTGATGTTTTCTGATACGTCATTTCCGTCAACGTCAACTGCAGATGTAATGTAATTTCCTGAAATCGACAGAGTCGATACATCTGTGTCAAGTAATACGGTAGGAAGTGTCTCTGCTACTGTTACGGTAGGAGCTACTGTATTATCAGGATTGTAAATAACGATTGAAATCTTGCTGCTTGCTGCGTTTCCGGAAGCATCTGTGATTGATAAAACAACAGAGTTGCTGTACTTGCCGGGTGTGTTAACATCAACATCAGCAGAAACCTCGAAGGTTCCGTTGCTTGCGGGAATCTCACCGTCAACAACGTCAGTTACGGTAAAGTACTGTGACCAGTCAACTGTTGTAAGATCAACGCCTGCAGGAAGGGTAGCTCTTGTATTGCTTATGCTGGGAGCCATATTATCTGTAACCTTGTCAGAAGAAAGTGCAGCTGCAATAGTATCTGTAACCTTTGTAAAGTTAGCAAGATTTGCTTCGATAGCAACATCATAAGCTGCCATACCGTCTACACCGTAAATGCCCTTGCCCCAGATATCATCCCATGTAACACGTACACTGAAGAGATCTGCAAAGTCATTTGCAAGATTAGCAGTAATGTACTCGAATGCTGAAAGCATATCTGCGCCATATGTCTCGTTGAAGATATCAATACCAAGACCTGCTGCTACAGACTGTGATGTTTCTCCCTTAACCTCATAATAGGTCTTCCAGAAAAGTGCGAATGATTTACATGCAAGCTCAGCTGTCTCTGCGTCAACACCCTTTAAGATACCAACGCTGTCGCCGAGGGTAATAACCTGATTGTAATTGGGATCATCAAATGCCATATCGTCCGGGCGGGGATAAGGAATAATACCAACTGACTCGCCACGATCCGCACATGTTGAAACCGCACTTGAAACTAACCAGTCAGGACAATCTGTGAATACGGTTCCGCCTGCTGAGAAATCAGACTGGCTGGTACACCAGATAGGTGTATATCCGTCATCATAGAGACCACAGTCGGTCATAAGTCCGAGATCCATCATTCCCTTTAACCATGTTAAAGCCTTAATTGACTCTGCGCTGTTTGCTGAAAGTCCCTTTTCACCGTAGATTGCGCCGCCTGCTGAGTACATAGCTGCAAGACCTGCATAACGGTGGTCAGTCTCATATGCCTGAACTGTTGAATACTGTGTATTTGAAACAGGTGTGTTAGCATAGAAAGCTGCTATCTTTGAAAGATAATCCTGGAATGTACTCCATGTCCACTCGCCTGCAAGGAAAAGGTCTGTAGGATAGATTGTCTTTCCGTTTTCATCCTTAAGAGTATCAACAGCTTCAATCATTGTTATATTGTAGATTAAAGGCCATCTCTGATACCATCTCTTTACGTTTGACATGAGGTAGTTATGTCCGAAAAGCTGATCATAAAGCATCCACTCTGTATCGGGATCTCCGGTAAATGCATCAGCGTAATCATCGATAGGCTGTAAAACGTTCTGTCCGAGAACTGTTCCTTCCGCTCCGCCCCAGATAACTGCGATGTCACATACGGGATCGCCTGCAAGAACGCTTGTCATAAGCTCATTTCTTGTATCGTCAGCGTACTGAACAAATTCGAAGGTTACGTTATATGCCTCTTTAATTGCCTCAAGACCTGCGATAAGCGCATCTCTCTCTGTCTCTGCAAGAGTATATTCACCGGTAACGTCATCTGTTGCATAAGGATCAAGACCGTCTGCCCAGTGTGTACCGTATCTGATAACCTTAACTTCTTCTTCCACAGGTGCTTCTGTTACCTCAGGAGCCTCTGTCACTTCCGGAGCTTCTGTTACTTCCGGAGCCTTTGTTGCCTCAGGCGCTTTTGTTGCTTCTGCTGTAGGAGCAGTTGTAGGTGTGCTGCTTGTTGAGGATGAGCTTGAGCATCCTGCGAAGCATGAAATCACCATTGCGAGAGCAACAACCAGAACCATAAGATTCTTAAATTTTTTCATGTTATACCTCCTCTAAATTGTTCACGATTTGATATGTAATCGGTTTCACATCGTGTCAAAAAAAATAGGTCTGAAACCGATTTCATATGTTGAATATAACAATGCACCCCCCATTTGTCAATACTTTTTTGTAAAAAAAAGAAAACATCACCAATCAACAGGTGATGTTTTCAGGTTTATATTGTGTACTTTTCCTATTCCCAGATTTCCTTTGCGTAGTCCCTGATTGTACGATCGCTGGAGAATTTGCCTGCATTTGCCATATTTATATAGCATTTTCTGCCGAAAGCATATCTGTCCTTATAGTCATTTATCGCTTCAAGCTTTCTGTCAATATAGGGAAGCAGATCGGGCAGTATAAAGTAGTGATCGGGCTTATGCCAGGATGCTCCTTCAAGCAGAGAGGTATAAAGCTCTCTGAACATTCCCGTTCCTCCGTCATCAAAGGTTCCGTCAACAAGAGAATCAACCACTCTCTTTATTCTCGGCTCGGAATTATAGTACTGCTTTGAATCATAATTCTCCTTGAGCTTTTCAACATCCTCAACGCGAAGACCAAATATATAGTTATTCTCCTCTCCGGCCTCGGCAACAATCTCAACATTTGCTCCGTCGTAGGTTCCGAGTGTCACGGCTCCGTTCAGCATAAACTTCATATTACCGGTTCCCGATGCCTCTGTTCCTGCCGTAGATATCTGCTCTGAGATATCTGCTGCGGGAGTAATCTTTTCCGCATAAGAAACATTGTAGTTCTGGACAAAGAGTACCTGAAGCTTGTCCTTAACCTCGGGATCTGACTCGATAAGCTTTGCAATTTCATTAATATACTTAATTATACCCTTTGCCCTGAAATATCCGGGTGCGGCCTTTGCACCGAATATAAATGCCGTAGGCTGAAAATCCTTTATTCTGCCTTCCTTGATTCCGTAATAAATATCAAGGATTGAGAAGGCATTCAGAAGCTGTCTCTTGTATTCGTGAAGACGCTTAACCTGTATATCAAATATAAATTCAGGATTAAGACGCTTACCCTCCATTTTATATACATAGTCGGCAAGCTGCTTCTTCTTTAACAGCTTTATTTCATTAAACTGGCGGATTACATTCTCGTCATCCTTCCACTTTTCCATCTTCTTAATGGTATCAAGGTCTGTTACCCAGCCGTTTCCGACCTTATCGGTAATAAATCCTGCGAGCTCCATGTTTGCAAGCGCAAGCCAGCGTCTCTGGGTGATACCGTTTGTTTTATTATTGAAGCGCTCGGGATAAAGTCTGTACCACTCATTAAGCGCCGTATCCTTAAGAATCTCTGTATGAAGCGCTGCAACTCCGTTTGTCGAATGACTTGCGAAAATAGCCATACGCGCCATATGGATGCAGTTTCCGTCAAGAATGTAGTACTGCTCCTGCTCCTCCTTAGCAACGCCAAGCTTGGTAAGCTCCTTTACCAGTGCCTTCTGAAGCATAACAACATATTTATATACATGAGGAAGAACCGACTTAAAGAGATTAATTCCCCATTTCTCAAGTGCCTCTGCCAAAATGGTGTGGTTTGTATATGCAAAGGTTTCCTTTGCAATCTTCAGAGCCTTTGCAAAGCTTAAGCCCTCGTTCTCCATAAGCAGACGAATAAGCTCGGGAATCGCAACCGTAGGATGTGTATCGTTAAGCTGAACGGCATACTCCTGTGAAAAGCGTGAGAAATCACTGCCGTACTTTGCTTTATAGGTACGTAAAATGTCCTGAATGGTTGCACTGGAGAAGAAATACTGCTGCTTTAAGCGAAGCTTCTTTCCGGCATCTGTAGTATCATTAGGATAAAGCACACTGCAAATGGCATCTGCCGCATTCCTTGATTTAGCCTCAAGGTCATATTTCTGATCATTAAAAAGCTCAAAATTAAAATTCTCAAGCGGCTCTGCCTGCCAGAGTCTTAAATTATTAATTTTCTTTCCGCCGTATCCGATTACCGGATTATCATAAGGAACCGCATAAACAGACTGGTTCTTGAAATCGACACGAACCTTTTCCGCATCATTTCTTACTGCCCACGGATCTCCCATTCTCATCCAGTCATCGGGAAGCTCCTTCTGGAAGCCATCCTCAAAATACTGCTTAAAAAGACCGTATTTATATCTGATTCCGTAGCCGTTAAGAGTAATTCCTATTGTTGCACCCGAATCAAGGAAGCATGCGGCGAGACGTCCCAGACCGCCGTTACCGAGTGCGGCATCCTCAACCTCCTCAAGCTCACGGAAATCTCTTCCGCTCTCATTCATAAGCTCCGTAAAGGAGTTAAGCAGTCCGAGATTCAAAAGATTGTTGTAAACCATACGTCCGATGAGAAATTCGGCGGACAGATAGCATACCTTTTTATCCTCAGTCTCAGATGCCTTTTTTGCAAAATCTCTTCCGGTATAGATTAATGCAGCCTTTGATACAGCATTGTAAAGCTCAATGCAGTCGGCATCCTTAACCGTTTTTCCGTAATCAAGCTCAAGAATACTGACAACGTTTTCCTGAAATTTATTCATTATTCCCTCCGTTCCGAAGCTGCGACGGGTGTTCTGCCACACCGGTCGTCCTCCGTATATTCCGACATCATATTTTCGTAAACTTTCGTGTTTCGCATTAATAATAGCATCGTTCCTTTTGCGTGTCAAGCAAAATTACCCCGTTTTCGCGAAACAATACGAATAATTTTCCTTTGTTTTCGTATGTGCGGCTTGCTGCGCTTTCCTTAGTTTCCTCTTTTTTCGTAATTTTCATTAATATTCTCTTTTTTCTTGAAAAAGAATTTTGCATACTATATAATTGTATCGTAAATTTTCGAAAAACAACTCACGAAGAACAGAGCGATACTCCTCGCGACACATCGCTCAGAAATGAGGATACAATGGCCACAATAAAAGACATCGCAGACAAACTCGGAATTGCCGTCAGTACGGTTTCCAAAGGCCTTAACGGTGCAAATGACGTCAGTGCCGAAATGAAGCAGCTGGTTCTCGATACGGCAGTTGAACTGGGCTATTCACCCAGACGCATGCGGACAGGCGCAACAAAAAAGGTCTGCATTATGATTGAGAACATGGACTACGAGAATATCGAACAGTTCGGTTATGAAATAGTAATGGGCTTCAAAATCGCCGCCGCCGGAAAGCATTGGGATGTTGACGTTATTCCCAGCAGTCTTAACCTTCAGTCAATGGAAAAATACGATTCTTTTATGCTGAAAAACGGCTATTCGGGCGCCTTCCTCGTAGGCTTTACGCTTCACGATGACTGGGTCCGCCAGCTTGAAACAACCTCCGTCCCCACTGTTTTGCTCGATAATTATCTCGAAGCATGTAATCATGTGGGATATGTCGGAACAGACAGCTTTGAAGGCATTTCACTTGCCGTGCAGCATCTTACGGAACTTGGCCATACCAAAATCGCCTTCCTGAACGGCTCAAAGAACTCCATGGTTTCAGAGGAGCGTTATCAGGCCTTCAAGCTCAGCATGAAGCGCTGCGGTCTTAAGCACGATAAAAAGCTTATGGCATATGGATATTATGTTCCGGATTGCGCAAAATATCACGTTCCCGGATTCATCGAAAACGGCGCAACCGCAATCCTCTGTGCGAGTGACCTTATCGCCTCCGGTGTTATTTCCGAGGTTAAGAAGCTTGGACTTTCCGTTCCCGAAGACATAAGCGTCATCGGCTATGATGATCTTCCGATAGCAGAGCAGCTGTCACCTCCGCTGACCACAATCAGACAGGACCGAATGGACCTCGGCAAGAGTGCCTTCCTTATTCTCGACGGTCTTGTAGGCAGCGTTACAATAAGTAAGATTCTTCTTCGCGCAAAGTTTATAGAGCGAAGCTCCACCTCCGCTCCGCGCGAATAAATCATCCGGAACAAAGTGAGCGCGGTCGCAAAAGTGACATTTTTCCAAACGCGCGAGTGCGCATCATCGCGGAGCTTTTTAATTTCTGTAGGAAAGAACTTTCCTGCAAAAATAAAAATAACGGCGAGGGAGCCATACATAGCATTCCTTCGCCGTTTTATTTTTATTCCTCTGTTCCGTCATCCTCAAATACAAGCTTCGCTATAAGCAGTGTGGTCGAAACCGCTGCAAGCAGAGAACCCGCAACCGCAGTTATCTTTATATTCTCATGCTTCTTCATCCGCCTTGCCAGTGCACTGAAGTTCTTTGAGAAAACCTGATCTCCTCTTGATTTTCTGCTTTGCTCCGTTACCTTCTTATAATCCCGGTAAAACTCCCTGCAGCTTTTGCACTTGTGCAGATGCTCCTTTATATCCTGCTCGGTATTTTCACTTACTGCCCCATCATAATACACAGAAACAAAATCCCGTACATTATCACACCTCAAACTCATCCTTCAATTCCTCCTTGAGCATATTCTTTGCCCTAAAAAATAAAACCTTCGCCGAGCTCTCGCTGATGTTCATGGTTTCCGCCATCTGTTTAAAGCTCATATCTGCATAAATCCTGTATATCACTGCATCCCTGTACTTATCCGGGAGCTTATTAATAAGCTCGTTCATCCTCCGGTAAAGCTCCTTCTTAATTACATCACCCTCCGTACTGCTGTCCGCCTTGATATGAAGGTCAAAGTCTTCTATATTTTCAAGAGAGACCGCCTCCATATACAATTTGTTCTTTTTAACATACGCAAAGTAAGTATATTTGGCTATCGCCGCAAGCCACGTGAAAACGGAGCTGTTGCCCTTAAACCGCGAAAATGACACGAACGCCTTATAAAAGGTCTCCTGCGTAAGCTCCTCCGCAATCTCGTGATTATTGCTCAGTCGGAAAATGAAGCCGTATATGCTGTCACTGTATTCATTATATATTTTTTCAAAGCTTTTCAATATTGAATCCTCTTGCCCTGAACCACCCGGCAAATCCTTCTGACAAAATTTAGTGTTTTCTTTTCTAAAATAGTTACAGAAAAAATTTTTAAAATTCTTTGTAACCTTTTTCGATTTTTATTAACTAACTGTTTGAAAGCAAAAGTGAACCTTAAGATTTTGATCGATCAATTATTCACTGCATTATTAATGATAGTCTATCTGAGTACTTAAGTAAAGTTTTTTATGATTGGAGACTGCCATGAATTTTAGGATTGCGGGTACAGGAATGTACGTGCCTGACAGAATCGTAACAAATGATGAGCTCGCACAGCTCGTCGAAACAAGTGATGAGTGGATTACTCGCCGCGTGGGAATTAAGGAGCGCCGTATCTCAACAACGGAGCAAACTTCTGACATTGCACTTAAAGCTGCTCAGAACGCACTGGATTCCGCAGGAATAACAGCCGGAGAGCTCGACCTCATTATCGCTGCAACCGTCAGCGGTGAGTCCGTAACTCCATCTCTCTCCTGTCTTCTTCAGAAGAAGCTCGGAGCAACCTGCCCCGCATTCGATATTAATGCGGCATGCACAGCCTTTTTATTCCTGCTTGAAACAGCAGCAGGTTATTTTGCCCGAAACAAGGTAAAAAAGGTTCTTGTAGTCGGCGCCGAACGCTTAAGCGGCATTCTTGACTGGACCGACAGAGGAACCTGTATTATCTTCGGTGACGGCTCTGGAGCTGCGGTGCTTGAGCAGGGTGACGGATACCTTGACTCAACAATAACGGTTTCCGGAAATGATGAGGTTCTTAAAATACCGACTCACATCGGCCAATCACCGTTCTTTGAGGGCACACAGGGCGACAGCCCGTTTGTCCATATGAACGGACAGGAAACCTTCAAATTTGCCGTTCATGCAATCTGCAGCGACATACGTCTGCTTATGGAAAGAAACAACTTAACCGCTGACGATATCAGCTACATCGTTCCTCATCAGGCAAATAAGCGAATCCTCGATTTTGCTGCAAAGGAGCTTAAGATTCCCGAGGAAAAGATTGTTATTAACATTGAAAAATACGGTAACACATCAAGCGCAAGTGTTCCTATTGCACTTGACGAGCTTAATAAATCAGGTAAGCTTAAAAAGGGCGATCTGATAATTCTTAGTGCATTCGGCGGAGGTCTTTCAAACGCCGCATGTCTGATACGCTGGTAACACAAAAATAATTATAATAAAGGAGATTACTACCATGACACTTGAAAAAATTGCTGAATTACTTGCTGATAAGGTTGGCGTTGACGCTTCAACCGTAACACTTGACACTACTTTTGATGAAATCGGTCTTGATTCTCTCGATATCGTAGAGCTTCTTATGACTCTTGAGAGCGAATGCGGCGTTTCACTTGAGCCCGATCCGGAAGTTAAGACTGTCGGCAACCTTTTAGACAAGATTGAAAGCCTGTCATAATCAGGTCCTTTCCGGAGAGGTTTTCCATGATCAATTCAAATTTATGCGAAATGCTTTCAATTAAATATCCTGTTTTTCAGGGCGGTATGGCATGGATTGCCGACGGAGAGCTTGCAGCAGCCGTTTCCAATGCCGGAGGTCTCGGAATTATTTCTGCCATGAACGCAGGTCCCGAATACCTTGAAAAGCAGATTGACACCGCAAGAAGTCTTACCGACAAGCCCTTCGGCGTTAATATTATGCTGATGAGCCCGTGTGTTGATGAGGTTGCTCGCGTTGTTGTTGAGAAAAAAGTCAGCGTTGTTACAACCGGCGCCGGAAGCCCCGCAAAATACATGCCCGCATGGAACGAAGCAGGAATCAAGGTTATTCCGGTTGTTGCTTCCGTGGCAATGGCAGTCAGCGCTGAAAGAGCCGGTGCAGCAGCAGTTATTGCCGAGGGACAGGAATCCGGTGGTCATATCGGAGAGCTTACAACAATGGCAATCGTTCCTCAGGTATGCGATGCAGTAAATATTCCCGTAATCGCAGCCGGCGGAATTGCTGACGGCCGCGGTATGGCAGCTGCTCTTATGCTGGGCGCATGCGGTGTCCAGATGGGTACTGTATTCCTTATTGCAAAGGAATGTAATGTACATCAGAACTATAAAAACATGGTACTTAAGGCAAGTGATATTTCTACCGTAACAACGGGAAGACGCTTTGGCGGAAACACCTGCCGTTGTATTAAGAATAACTTCAGCCGTAACTTTATCAAGCAGGAATACCTTCCCGAGGCAACTCCCGAATCAGTTGCAGACCTCGGTGTCGGTGCACTCCGTATGGCTGCTGTTGAAGGCGATGAGAAGAACGGATGCTTCCTTGCAGGACAGATTTCAGGTATGATTAAGTCCGAAAAGAGCGCCGCAGAAATCATTACCGGTATAACAGATGAATGTGAATCAATCTTGAAGGGAGCCGCAAAATGGGTAAAATAGCATTTGTTTTTTCCGGTCAGGGTGCCCAGTACCCCGGTATGGCAAAGGAGCTTTATGACAACTATCCCGTTGTAAAAAATTTCTTTGATGAAGCAGAAGCCATCCGTCCCGGAACTCTTGATATGATGTTCAACGGTACTGCTGAAGAGCTGATGCAGACCGAAAACACACAGCCCTGCCTCTATCTCGCAGATATCGCTCCCGCGCTCTGCCTTATGGAGAAGGGAATCATGCCCGATGCAGTTGCAGGCTTCTCTCTCGGAGAGATTCCGGCTCTTGCAATCGCCGGAGCATACTCACTTTTGGACGGTTTCCGTATTGCCTGCGACAGAGGCCGCTGCCTCGGAAAAGCGGCAAAGCAGGTTTCCGCTTCAATGTATGCGGTTATGAAGCTTGAAGATAATGTTATCGAGGATTTATGCAAAAACTTCAATAATATATACCCCGTTAACTATAACTGCCCCGGTCAGCTGGTTGTTTCAGGTGACAGTGAGGAGCTTCTTGATTTCTCAAAGGTTGTTGCTGCTGCAGGCGGAAGAACAATCCAGCTTAAGGTAAGCGGTGCTTTCCACTCCCCTTACATGAACCCTGCTGCCGAGGAGTTCGCAGAATGCCTTAAGGCCTATGAGCTTAAGCAGCCCGCGCTTCCGGTTTACGCAAATCTCACCGCAAAGCCCTATGAGGGTAATGTGGCAGAAATGATGACCAATCAGGTTAATCATCCGGTTCGCTGGACAGCAACCGTAAAGAATATGAATGCCGACGGAATCGACACCTTCTACGAAACAGGTGTAGGCGATGTGCTTAAAAAGCTTATTGCAAGAACACTCCCCGAGTGTACCGCACAGACAGCCGATGCAGTTCTTAAGGCATAAAACAGACTCGCAACATATTGCGTTAATAAAGGAGTAAAACCATGAAAAAATTAAGCGGTAAAATTGCCGTTGTCACCGGCGGTTCGCGTGGAATCGGACGCGCAGCATGCATTAAGCTTGCGGAAAACGGTGCAGACATCGCAATACTCTATGCCTCTGACAGCAGCTCTGCCGATTCTTTATGTGAGCAGGTCAGAAATATGGGAGTAAATGTCCGGGCATATAAATGCAATGTTGCGGATTTCAATGAAACTACTGCCGTTTTTAAAACAATTGTTGAGGATTTCGGCACTGTCGACATTCTGGTAAACAGTGCGGGAATCACAAAGGATAAGCTCATGCTTTCAATGAAGCCCGAGGAATTTACAAATGTAATCGATATAAATCTTACCGGTGCTTTTAATACCGTAAAGCAGGTTTATCCGATAATGCTGAAGAAAAAGAGCGGAAAGATAATTAATATCAGCTCAATAGCAGGTCTTATCGGTAATCCCGGTCAGACAAATTATGCGGCATCAAAGGCAGGTCTTATCGGATTTACAAAATCACTTGCAAAGGAGCTTGCATCACGCGGTATCTGCTGTAATGCAGTTGCTCCCGGCTTTGTTAAAACCGACATGACCACGGCATTTGCCGATAATGAAAAGGTAATTTCCTCCATCCCCATGAGGCGCTTTGCTGACCCTGAGGAGGTTGCCGAATTGATACTGTTTCTGGCGTCTCCGGTTTCTGACTACATAACCGGAGAGGTAATTCGTATAGATGGCGGTCTTGCCATCGGCTAAGGAGGAAGAACTGATGAAAAGAGTTGTTGTTACCGGTATGGGTGCCGTTACACCCATCGGAAATAACGTTCCCGCTTACTGGGAGGGTCTTATTACCGGCAAAAACGGCATTGATAATATTACAAGATTTGATACTACAGATTTCAAATGCAAGGTTGCTGCAGAGGTCAAGGATTTTGACCCCTCATTATACCTTGATAAAAATACAGTAAGAAAAACCGATCCCTATGTGCAGTACGCTCTCTGCTCTGCAATTGAAGCCATGGAAGACAGCGGCCTCGAGGGTAACATTGATCCCGACAGCTTCGGTGTATATCTCGGCTCAGGCGTAGGCGGCATCGGTACATTACTTGAAAACCAGAAGCTGCTTGAGGAGAGCGGCCCCAAAAAGGTCAGCCCTCAGTTCATTCCCAAAATGATAATTAACATTGCGGCAGGACAGCTTGCCATCCGTTTTAACGCTCACGGCAATTCTCTCGCTCTTTCAAGCGCATGTGCAACCGGAACAAATGCACTCGGCGAAGCATACCGCGCAATTAAGGACGGATATCTTACCGCAGCCATTTGCGGAGGCTCAGAGGCAGCAGTATATCCTCTTACAGTTGCAGGATTTATTAACTGTATGGCTCTTACACAGAACGAGGACAGGAATCTTGCTTCTCTTCCGTTTGACAGCCGCCGTGCCGGCTTCGTACTCGGAGAGGGTGCAGGCGTATTGATTTTCGAGGAATATGAGCATGCCGTTGCAAGAAATGCACACATCTATGCTGAGGTCTGCGGCTACGGAACCACCTGTGACGCTCACCACATTACAGCTCCGTCTCCCGATGCGGTTCAGACGGCACGTGCAATCAATATGGCTCTCGAGGGTGTTGAATATACTCCCGAAACCCTTTATGTTAATGCTCACGGAACAGGAACAAAGCTTAATGATGTTACCGAAACCACTGCTTTCAAGGCGGTTTTCGGAGAGAACGCAGGAAAGCTTCATATCAGCTCAACCAAGTCCATGACCGGTCACGCTCTCGGTGCAGCCGGTGCAATTGAGGCGATTGCCGCAATTAAGGCTATTGAGGAAAACACTGTTCCTCCTACAATTAATCTCTTAAGCCCCGACCCCGAGTGTGATCTTAATTACACTCCCAATACCGCAGTGAAATGTGAAATTAACACAGCTATATCAACTTCACTCGGCTTCGGCGGTCACAACGCTTGTATCGCATTTAAAAGAATATAGAAGAGGTCATTATGAATAAAGAAGAATTACTGCATATTCTTCCCCATCGTGATGATATGATGCTGGTGGACGAAGCATATGTTGAAAACAATATTGCATATGGTAAAAAGAAAATCGTGGGAGATGAGTACTTTCTGAGAGGACACTTTCCCGGAAATCCCATCGTTCCCGGCGTAATTCTCTGCGAAATGATGGCGCAGTCTGCCTGTGTTCTTCTCCCCGAGGTTCCCGATACGGTTCTCCGTTTTCTTACGGGACTTGATAAGGTACGCTTTAAGCGTCAGGTTAAGCCGGGCGATGTGTTTGAATCACAGACAGAAATTGTAAAGAACTATAAAAACTTCTACTGGGTTAAAGGAAAAGGCTTTGTTGACGGAGAGCTCTGCATGACAGCCGAGTTTACCTTCGCACTTGCCGACACCGCACAGTAACGTGTTAGAAAAGAGGTCTCTATGTTTCCATTTACTAAAACAGATGCAGGAATAAAGCTGCTTGTAAAAAAGGCAGAAAAGAAGCTGTGCGTATGCAGCAGCTGTAAGGCAGAGCTTCCCCTTGCAAAATTAATCAGAAATTTCTATATCTGTCCCGAATGTAACAGCTATCAGAGAATCCCTGCTCGTGACAGACTGATTATGATTTCGGATGACAATGCTTTTCATGAAATTGCAGCCGATCTCTCCAGTGTAGACTTTTTGAACTTCCCCGGCTATGCAGAAAAGCTTGAGAAGGCTCAGAAAACACTCCACGAAAAGGATGCTCTTATCTGCGGGCATACTAAAATAGCCGGTATTCCCTGCGCGGTTTTTGCAATGGATGCACGCTTCATTATGGCAAGTATGGGTTCCGTTGTCGGAGAAAAAATAACAAGAACCTTTGAATATGCCGAGAAAAACAATCTGCCCGTAATAGGCTTTACCGCTTCGGGCGGTGCCAGAATGCAGGAGGGTATCATTTCCCTTATGCAGATGGCAAAATGCAGCGCTGCCGTAAAGAGGCATTCCGATTCCGGTAATCTGTACCTTACAATTCTTACAGACCCTACAACCGGCGGATGTACTGCTTCCTTCGCAATGCAGGGCGATATTATTCTCGCTGAGCCCAACGCACTTATCGGCTTTGCCGGACGCCGCGTTGTTGAGCAGACAACAAAGACCAAGCTGCCTGATAATTTCCAGAGCGCAGAGTTCCTTTTCGAGCACGGCTTTGTTGACAATATTATCGAAAGAAAGTCTCTTAACGAGACAATCGCAATAATCTTAAAGCAGCACACAAGGAGGGCACGCGATTATGACACCGTATGATAAGCTTAAAACCGTCAGAAAAAGCGACCGCCCCACAAGCAACGCTTTTATTGAAAGAATTTTTACAGACCGTATCGACCTGCACGGTGACCGTCGCTTTGGTGATGACTCTGCCATAACAGCAGGAATCGGATTTATTAACAATCTTCCCGTAACCTACATAGCTATCGAGAAGGGAACCGATATTGCCGAGCGTCTTAAGAACAATTTCGGCTGCCCCAAGCCGGAGGGCTACAGAAAGGCTCTGCGTCTTATGAAGCAGGCAGAAAAGTTCCATCGTCCCGTTGTATGCTTTGTTGACACACTCGGTGCCTTCTGCGGTGCAGACGGTGAGGAGCGCGGTCAGGGACAGGCAATCGCAGAAAACATTCTTGAAATGTCAGGTCTCAAGGTGCCTGTTGTTTCAGTTATTATCGGAGAAGGCGGCAGCGGCGGAGCGCTTGCACTTTGCACCGCAGATAAAGTTTATATGCTTGAAAATGCCGTTTATTCCGTTATTTCACCCGATGGCTGCGCAAGTATTCTCTGGAAGGATTCCAGCCGCGTTGCGGATGCTTCCGACTGCCTCAGAATTACAGCCGAGGATATGGTTGAATTTGGTGTTGCAGAGGATATTTTCGACGAGAATTTCAGCTCAATGAATAAGATGTGCACCGCCATGAAGAAGAGCATCTACAAGGATTTAATGGAGCTCTCTTCGCTTCCTACCTCAAGACTTCTTGAAAACAGATATGAAAGATTCCGCAAATTCGGAGTTTACCGTGAGAGCGGAAGATTAAAATAGCTTAATTTACTATGCCGTCCGTTCGTTTACGGGCGGCATAATTTTTTAATGCACAATATGTATTGATATGTTAATATATGTATAGAATTATTATTATCAGCATGCGCTGACCGCGTACGCAGAAAAGAGGATTATCATGAGCTACAAAATTTTTGAGTACGATCCGTACCTGAAGCCCTTTGAACCTGACATTGAGCTTCGCATGAACAATTACAAAAGAAAAAGGTACGAGCTTGTCGGTGACAGCAAATCTCTGACCGACTTTGCTAACGGACATGAATATTTTGGCTTTCATAAAACAACCGACGGCTGGTATTACCGTGAATGGGCTCCCGGTGCAGATGCCGTATATATTATGGGCGATATGAATTCATGGAATCCCTGCAGTCTGCCTCTTACTCCGCTCGGAAACGGAGTATTCGAGATTTTCCTTACGGGCAGCGACAGTCTTTATCCCGGCTGTAAGGTAAAAACCATTATAGAACACGCCGGACAGCGCTTTGAGCGTATTCCTCTTTATGCCCGCCGCGTTGTTCAGGACCCGGGAAATTATGTATGGTCTGCCGAAATAACAGATCCCACACCCTACAAATGGAAAAAGAAGAAGTTCACACCGTCCAAAAATCCGTTTATTTACGAATGCCATATAGGAATGGCACAGGAGGACGGCAGGGTGGGCACGTATAACGAATTTACCGAGTATACACTGCCCAGAATAAAGGCTCTCGGCTACAATACAATTCAAATAATGGCAATCATGGAGCACCCCTATTACGGCTCCTTCGGCTATCAGGTATCCTCATTCTTCGCGGCATCCTCACGCTACGGAATGCCCGAGGATTTAAAGCGCCTTATCGATACTGCCCATGAAATGGGAATAGCCGTACTTCTCGATGTTATACATTCACACGCGGTTAAGAATACCGCCGAGGGCATAAATGAATTTGACGGTACGGATTATCAGTTTTTCCATACCGGTCCCAGAGGAAACCATCCCGCCTGGGATACCAAGCTTTTTAATTACGATAAAAACGAGGTTATCCACTTCCTTCTGTCAAATCTGAAGTTCTGGATGACGGAATATCATTTTGACGGCTTCCGTTTTGACGGCATAACCTCTATGATTTACCACGACCACGGTCTGGGCGTAGCCTTTACCGATTATTCGAAGTATTTTTCAATGAATACCGATACGGAGGCAATTACCTATCTTCAGCTTGCGAATGAGCTGATTCGCAATGTGAATCCGAAGGCAATTACCATTGCCGAGGACATGTCTGCAATGCCCGGAATGTGCCTCCCCATTGAGGACGGCGGTATCGGCTTCGATTACCGGCTTTCAATGGGCGTTCCCGACATGTGGATTAAGCTTCTTAAGAATTCACGTGATGAAGACTGGAATATGTATCATATCTGGCACGAGCTTACCGGACGCCGACCCATGGAAAAGAATATCGGCTATGCCGAATCTCATGACCAAGCACTTGTCGGCGATAAAACAATTATGTTCTGGCTGTGTGACAGTGCCATGTACACGGATATGTCCAAGGACTCCCAAAGTGTGGTCATTGACAGAGGTATTGCGCTTCACAAGCTTATCCGCCTTGTAACAATGACGCTTGCGGGAAGCGGCTATCTGAATTTTATGGGTAATGAATTCGGACATCCCGAATGGATAGATTTCCCGAGAGAGGGTAACGGCTGGAGCTATCACTACTGCCGGCGCCAGTGGCATCTTGCGGATGACAAGTCCTTAAAATACGAATGGCTTCTCGAATTTGAAAAGGCAATCGTTGCTCTTCTTCAGGAGAATAAGGTTCTTGCGAAGGAGCCCGTCAGTCTGTACATTGATGACGAGGCCAAGGTTCTTGTTTATGAGCGCGGAAATATCCTCTTTGCACTGAATTTCCACCCGTGGAATTCCTACGAATCCTATACTGTCCGTACACGTACAAGAAGCAGCTATAAGACAGTTCTTTCAACGGATGACGAAGGCTTCGGAGGCTTCGGCAGAATTGCGGTTCCAATGTCCTATACCGCTGCCGCTCCCCGCGGTGAAGCTCCCGGCTTCGAGATTTATCTGCCCTCCCGTACCGGCATCTGTCTGATTAAGGAAGGCAGAAAGCGCAGCACTGCCGAGTAGCATATACGAAATAGGTATAAAAGAATTACTGCAGTACAAATATGCATAAATTAAAATGGAGAAGAACGCCGGCGAACCGGTCATCTTCTCCATTTAGTTTATAAAACCGTGTTTACTTTAGCAGATTTCAGCTCCGCCCGCAAACGGCTTTTCGGGCACCATGAGACTAAGCTCGCCCTCTTCATTCTCTGCACAGAGAATCATACCCTCTGATACAAGTCCCGCAAGCGTAGCCGGCTTAAGGTTTACGACTACCATAACGCGCTTTCCTACCATCTGCTCGGGTGTATAATGTGCCTTTATTCCGGAAACAATCTGCTTTACATCAGAGCCAATCTTAACCTGTGAGCAAAGAAGCTTCTTCGACTTCTTAACCTCCTCACATGCAATAATTTCACCTACGCGGAATTCAAGCTTGTCAAAATCGTCATACGTAATCTCGGGCTTAACAGGTACATGAAGCTCGGGACCCGCCTCCTCTTTGCTCTCCTCCGCCGCATCAGCTCCGGCTTTTGCCTCTGCTGCCGCTCTCTTCTCCTCAACCTTCGCAAGAACCTCTGCAAGGTCAAGTCTTGCAAAAAGAATCTCCGGCTTTTCCGTAACCTTATTTCCGGATGCATAGCTTCCGAATACGCTGAGCTCGTCAATCTCACGCGCCTTTGTATTAAGCTGCTCAAAAATCTTCGCAGCGGTTGTCGGCAGGAAGGGTGCAAGCAGACTGGTTCCGATGCAGATACCTTCAACAAGATTATAAAGCACAGTCTCAAGACGCTTATGAGTTGCTTCGTCCTTTGCAAGAACCCAGGGAGTGGTCTCGTCAATATATTTATTGCATCGCTTAAAGAGATTGAAGATTTCCGTAAGCGCATCCGCAACACGAAGCTCGTTCATCTTCGCAACAACCTTCTTCGGAGTTTCAAGTGCAAGACTGATAAGCTCATCATCAACAGCTTCCTTAACGCCTGCATTATTTACGATTCCTCCGAAGTATTTATTGCTCATTGAAACAGTTCTGTTTACAAGATTTCCGAGAGTATTCGCAAGGTCTGAATTAAGACGCTCCACCATGAGCTCCCAGGTAATAACTCCGTCATTTTCAAACGGCATTTCATGAAGAACAAAATAGCGTACCGCATCAACTCCGAAGAAATCTGCGAGCTCATCCGCATACATTACATTGCCCTTTGATTTGCTCATCTTTCCGTCATTCTGAAGCAGCCAGGGATGACCGAAAATCTGCTTCGGCAACGGAACATCCAGTGCCATCAGCATAATGGGCCAGTATATTGTGTGGAAACGTAAAATATCCTTTCCGATAAGGTGAAGGTCTGCCGGCCAGTATTTATTATAGAGGTCTCCGTTATTTCCGTCTGTATCATATCCTATGCCCGTAATATAGTTACTGAGCGCATCAACCCATACATATACTACATGCTTAGGGTCAAAATCAACGGGAATTCCCCACTTAAAGGAGGTTCTTGATACACATAAATCCTGAAGTCCCGGAAGCAGGAAATTCTTCATCATCTCGTTCTTTCTGGATTCAGGCTGAATAAATCCGGGATTCGCATTGATATGGTCTATCAGTCTCTGCGCATATTTGCTCATCTTGAAGAAATAAGCCTCTTCCTTCGCAGGCTGACACTCTCTGCCGCAATCGGGGCACTTTCCGTCAACAAGCTGTGAGCTTGTAAAGAAGGACTCACAGGGACTGCAGTACATTCCCTCATAATAGCCCTTATAGATATCGCCCTTATCATAAAGCTTTTTAAATATCTTCTGTACCTGCTTCTCATGATCCTCGTCGGTAGTTCTGATAAAACGGTCATAATCCGCTCCGACAAGGTCAAAAATTCTCTTAATTTCCGCAGCCACATCATCCACAAACTCCTACGGAGTCTTTGCTGCCTCGGCAGCCTTCATCTCAACCTTCTGTCCGAGCTCATCTGTTCCTGTCTGGAAATGAACATCATAGCCCTCAAACTTCTTAAAACGGGCAATACTGTCCGCAAGAATAATCTCATAGGTATTACCGATATGAGGCTTACCTGATGCGTATGCGATTGCGGTTGTAATGTAATAAGGTTTCTTCACAATGTCCTCCGTTCCTGCGCCTCCGCGCAAAATAATATATTAATTCAGTGTGACAGGTTTCTTCCCATGAAGAAAAAAAAACTCCCGTCTTTAAGATTAAAGACGAGAGTATATCCCGTGATACCACTTTAATTCATCTGTACCTCACAATACAGACCTCTGCCACTACAAACATAGTGTTTTACTGTAACGGGTAACCCCGTCGCAGCCTAAAGCAAAAGCCATCAGCCGCGCAGCTCCAAGGCCATCTTCAACAGCTTTCTCAACCGCCTGCTCTCAGCCTCCGCAGGTTCTCTGTAGGTGATCCTTCTGTCTACTCTCCTCTTCATTGCCTTTAAAATTTTATTTAGTATAACATCTGCCCTTCAATTTGTAAAGCAGCATTTTCTTTACTTATTCAACAATTCTGCACCATGCATATTCTCCGGTCAGAACATCAAAAATATACACTCCGCTTCCGATGATAGGATGTCCGTTTCCGCTTGTATACTTCCCGGCCTGAGTTATTTTACTCGTATACGGACGTGTATTCGACCATACAAGAGCATACTGCGCACTTGTGTCGTCAACTGATGCCTTCAAACGGTAAACCGGGGTTTTTGAAACAGACAACGCCGCGCGGTTCAAAGTCAGAGATGTTATGTAATTCCCTGTCAGACTTATCGCCTTCGCTTCTTTTCCGATTTTCGATATATTCTCGGGAATTTCTCCTTCAAAATAAAGCTCCTTCGTTTTATAGCCAAAGGCATAATTGCCGATTACCTTTACACTCTTCGGAATAACCACCTTGTACAGCCTTTTACAATTATAAAAGGTCTTCGAATTAATTTTTGCAAGCTGATTTGGAAGCTTAATATATGAAAGGTACGAACGGTTATTCTCTCCGGCAAACAACGCCTGCGGAATTTCCGTAATGGAATCCGACATATACAGTGCAGGAACATATTCACCGACTGCCCTTTTCTCTATTGTGGTAACCGTCTCAGGCAATTCAATCGCCGTATAGGTCTCAGCAAGGCTTAAAGAACCGATTGTTGTAAGTGTAAACTCTGTAATACCGTATTTTACTGTTCCCGGTATTGAATAGAGTCCTGTTCTGATTGCCTCCCTGCTTGAGCTGACAGCCGCGTCAATAAGCTTAAGCTCATGTCCGTCGCGGTCGATTACTTCGAAATAAAGTCCGTCTGATTCAAAATACTTCGGAAATGCACCTGTATCGCCTATCGCGGCAACAAACATTCCCTTGTAGCTGCGCTCAAAGCCATCACTTGCATATATGCTATAGGAACAAATCGAGCCAAACTTCTTTTCATAAACGGCAAGCTCTTCCGCAGGTGCATAAATCATAGTTCCTGCCGCTCTGCTGTTAATTGTAAAAAAGCGCATATCATCAATAGCAGAAGCGGGACAGTTAAAGGTAATTACAACCGGGTTGAAGCATTCTATCTCCCAGTCGGTTGAGGTAATTTCACACACAGTCTCAGGAATAGATATTATCTCTGCGTCGGTAAAGCATAAGCTGTCGATAGCTATTTTTGTAACGGTATAGCTGCTTCCGTTATATGAAACGGTTTTGGAAATATTAAAATCTCCGCCTCCCGCACCGTAGGAAACAACTGAGACTTCTCCGCTTTTTCCGTTTTCAGCCTCCGCAATAATCTCGTAACCTATCCCGTCGATAAAAAACTGTCCGCTGTCATCTGCGGCGCTGACACCTGCTGCAGAAAATACCGTAACAAAAAGTACCGTCAATAAAATTGCAAAAGAAAGCTTCGGCCTCCTCATCTTAAGACACCGTCCTTTCTATGCATGGTCAAAAAATACCCTGACAAGTCTGTTAAGTGCATCCTGGTCCTCTGCTCCCATGAGCTCTCTTGCGGAATGCATTGCAAGAATCGGAACTCCGATATCAACCGTTTTCATCGGAAGCCATGACGAAATCATTGGTCCGAGAGTTGCTCCGCCCGGCATATCGGCATGATTTACAAACTTTTTGTACTTTATCCCGTTCTTCTCACAAAGCTGCTGGAGAATCGCAACGGCCTCCGTATCATAGGTATACCGCTGATTCGCACTAAGCTTCATGGTTACGCCTTCATTCATCAGCATGCAGTTCACGGGGTCATATTTGTCTCCCCTTGCAGGATGAAGGGCATGCGCCACATCAACCGACAGCAGAAAGCTGTCAAGAACTGCATCACCAAAGTCGCAATTTTCCTTACCGAGTGCGCCGTAAAGCTTTTCAAGCATGCGCGGCAGCAGCGCTGCATCCGCTCCCTGCTTGGTATTTGAGCCGATTTCCTCATTATCAAAAAGCGCTATTACATTAATTCTGCCTTTGCAGGGTGCTGCTTCCGCAATTGCCTTTACAAGCGCATGGCATGAGGTCACATTATCAAGCCTCGGGGACGACACAAGCTCCTCGTTCATTCCGATTAAGGCAGGCTCCTCCGTATTATAAACAAACAAATCAAAATCAAGAATATCTTCCTTGCTGCGCCCAAGCTCCCGTGCGAGGAAATCGATGAAATATTCCTTCTCGTTCAGCTTCTCGTTAAGTATGCCCAGAAGAGGAAGCATATCGTTCTGCTTTGTCAGCTCTACACCCTTATTAACCTCTCTGTTATAATGCACGGCAAGATTGGGAATCGTGAGCACCGGTCTTTTGAAATCGACAAGTACCTGTCCCGGATGATAAACATCCTCGCTCCTCAGAGTAACCCTGCCCGCCATTGACAACGGTCTGTCAAGCCAGGTATTAAGAATCGGGCCTCCGTATATCTCCGTGTTTACGCGCATGTAGCCCCTTGATGCAAGCTCTGCCTTCGGCTTAACATGCAGACAGGGAAAATCCGTGTGCGCCGCTGCAATATGAAATGCCTCCGGCTGCTCGCCCACCGTAAACGCAAACAGGCTTGTTTTGAAGGGAACGACAAAATATCTGCCGCCCTCCGCAACATTCCATTTACCCTTTATGGGAAGCTCCGTAAATCCGCACTCAAGCAGCTTTTCCTTTCCCGCCTCTACGGTATGATAAGGGGAAACTGCTTTTTTTAAATAATCCATCAGCTCTGTGGCTGTCTGCTTCATGTCGCTGTTCAAAATATCTCCTCCTGCTTTTCACCCCATCCTATTCAGAAAGATTAATACAAAGCTGTCAGTCAAGTGTTGCATGCAGCTCCTGCAGGGACATTATTCCCGATATCTCGCCGTTCTTAATAGCGAGAATACCCTTTGCTGCTGCCTTCGCTGCTGCCATTGTGGTAATATAAGGGATTCTTTCCCTGATAGCTGCCTTTCTGATATAGCTGTCATCATTCTGGCTCTGCTTTCCGATAGGAGTATTAATTACAAGCTGTACTTCTTTATTAATAATTGCATCCTTAACATTAGGACTGCCCTCATACAGCTTAAGTATCTTTGTTACATCATATCCTGCGTCCCTAATCAGCTCATAGGTTCTTCCTGTTGCAAGGAACTTAAAGCCTGCCTCTGCAAGGTCACGTACAAGCTCAATAAGCTCAGGCTTATCATTATCATTAACGCTGATTATGGCTGTTCCGCCCGAAGGAAGCACAGTCTGTGTTGCCTCCTGCGCCTTATAGAATGCCTCTCCGAAGCTCTGTGAAATACCGAGTACCTCTCCCGTCGAACGCATTTCGGGTCCGAGAACGGGATCAACCTCCGGGAACATATTGAACGGGAATACGGCTTCCTTTACTCCATAGTAAGGAATATGTCTCTGCTTCAGGCCCTTAATCGGGGATTTGCGTCCTGTAAGCGCTCCTGTTATTATATCGGTCGCAACAGGAACCATCTGAATGTCACAAACCTTGGAAACCAGCGGAACCGTTCTCGATGCTCTCGGATTCGCTTCTATTACATAAACCTTATTATTCTCAATTGCATACTGCATATTCATAAGGCCCTGTACATGCATCTCTTCTGCAATTTTTCTCGTGTAATCTTCTATTGTTCTGAGATTTTCCTCAGAGATATTCTTTGAAGGAATTATACAAGCCGAATCTCCCGAGTGTATACCCGCAAGCTCAATATGCTCCATAACCGCCGGAACATACGCAATTTCGCCGTCACAAATGGCATCTGCCTCACACTCTGTCGCATGGCGCAGGAAACGGTCGATAAGAATCGGTCTGTCGGGGGTAACACCTACTGCCGCCGCCATATATTCTACAAGTGTAGGTTCGTCATATACGACCTCCATTCCGCGGCCGCCCAGTACATATGAGGGACGAACCATTACAGGATAGCCGATTTCATTTGCAATCTTAACCGCATCCTCGGTTGTAACAGCCATTCCTGCTTCGGGCATGGGAATTCCCAGCTTATCCATCATCGCACGGAAGGAGTCTCTGTCCTCTGCCTGGTCAATAACCTCGGGTGAAGTACCGAGTATATTTACACCGTTTGCCTTAAGCTCTGCGGCAAGATTTAAGGGTGTCTGACCGCCGAACTGCGCGATAATTCCTACCGGCTTTTCTTCATTATATATACTTAATACATCCTCAAGTGTAAGCGGCTCAAAATAGAGCTTATCCGAGGTATCGTAATCCGTTGACACGGTCTCGGGATTACAGTTAACTATAATAGTCTCAAAGCCAAGCTTCTTAAGTGCCAGAGCAGCATGAACACTGCAGTAATCAAACTCTATTCCCTGTCCGATTCTGTTCGGTCCGCCGCCGAGAATCATAACCTTTCCGAGCTTTGAGGCTGACGGCGCGGCGCTGTCCTGCTCTCCCTCGGCAATGTTATAGCTTGAGTAATAATATGCCGAATCCTTTGTTCCTGAAACGTGAATTCCTTCCCATCTCTCAACAATACCGTTCTTAATGCGTGCTTCCCTGATATCAGCTTACTTTACATCAAGAAGCTTTGCAAGATACTTGTCCGAGAAGCCGTCCTTCTTTGCCTTTTCAAGTACCTCTGCAGAAGGAACCGAACCCTTATTTGCCAAAAGCTGCTCCTCTTCCTCAACAAGCTCCTTCATCTGCTCAAGGAAATAGCGCTTTATCTTTGTAAGCTTAAACAGCTCGTCAAGGTCGGCACCCTTTCTGATTGCCTCATACATAATAAACTGTCGCTTACTGCTCGGCTCCTGTAAAAGCTGCATCAGCTCATCAAGACTCTTATTATTGTAATCAGCCGCAAAGCCAAGACCGTAGCAGCCGTTCTCAAGACTGCGGATTGCCTTCTGGAAGGCTTCCTTATAGGTCTTACCGATGCTCATTACTTCGCCAACCGCACGCATCTGGGTTCCGAGCTTATCCTGTACGCCCTTAAACTTCTCAAATGCCCAGCGCGCGAACTTGATTACTACATAATCTCCGCCGGGAACATACTTATCAAGTGAGCCGTATTTTCCGCAGGGAATTTCATCGAGTGTAAGTCCTGCCGCCAGCATTGCGGATACCAGTGCAATCGGGAAGCCGGTTGCCTTTGATGCAAGTGCCGAGGAACGTGATGTTCTCGGATTTATTTCAATAACGATAATTCTGTCAGATACCGGATCGTGCGCAAACTGTACGTTTGTTCCGCCGATAACCTGAACCTCATTTACAATTTTATATGCCTGCTCCTGTAAGCGCTTCTGAAGCTCCTTTGATATGGTAAGCATAGGCGCGGAGCAGAAGGAATCTCCCGTATGCACTCCGAGCGGGTCGATATTTTCAATATAGCATACAGTAATCATCTGACCCTTTGCGTCTCTTACAACCTCAAGCTCAAGCTCCTCCCAGCCGAGTATTGATTCCTCAACCAGTACCTGACCGACAAGGCTTGCCTGAATACCTCTCTCGCATACAATTTTAAGCTCCTCGGGACTGTACACAAGTCCGCCGCCGGCACCACCCATTGTGTATGCGGGACGAAGAACTACCGGATAACCGAGCTTATCCGCAATCCCAAGTGCTTCTTCAACCGAATATGCAACCTCACTTCTTGCCATTTCGATTCCGAGACGGTCCATTGTGTTCTTAAACTCAACTCTGTCCTCTCCTCTTTCAATGGCATCAAGCTGCACACCGATAACCTTTACATTATATTTATCAAGAACTCCTGCTTTTCCAAGCTCTGAGCATAAATTAAGACCAGACTGTCCACCTAAATTAGGCAATATAGCATCTGGTCTCTCTTTGGCAATAATCTGCTCAAGTCGCTTAACATTAAGCGGTTCAATGTAAGTAACATCTGCAATTCCGGGGTCAGTCATAATAGTAGCGGGATTTGAATTAACCAGCACGATTTCATAACCCATATTGCGAAGAGCCTTGCATGCCTGTGTTCCGGAATAATCAAATTCACAAGCCTGTCCGATAATAATAGGACCGGAACCGATAATAAGTACTTTTTTGATGTCCATTCTCTTTCCCATAATCTTAGCTCCTGTCTTTTAAATTTTGAGGCCTCACGCCATTCGGCAATCAGCCCATTTCGTGAGATATTAGCACATTTTCTCTGTTCTTTCAATAGTATGCGGTAAATTAAAAAATGTTTTTACCCATATTACAAAAAGTCAGCTACATCAGCATTTCGACAAGCTCTTCAACGAACTCATCCCTCTGCTCCTTATTGCAGATATCCACTCCGATGCTTTCCTTTAAAGAGTCTCTCCGGATAAAAGCATCGTTAAGGGTTGTAACAAGCATAAATGCCTTTATTCTCTGCTCATTAATGAAATGCTCCCTAAACTGCTGCTTCATGGAATCACTGATTTTATCATTGGTCAGCATGGCTTCAAGCTTAGGTCTGTCTACCATACCGTACGCAAAGCCGCTGACAATCCTTACCGTACAGTCCTGACTTCCGGGATTCTGCGCATCCATCAGTATGGAAACTCTGGCAAGCTGCTCATTCTCGAAATAGAAATCCATCACTCTCTTTGCGGCAGTCTTTGTCATTTCAATAGGATTTGCATTATCCCCGTCTAAAACAATGAAAATACCTGCAATATCCTTAAACGCGGTCTGAACACATTCCTTAATCAAAAGCTCCTTTGATTTGAAATAGTGGTTCGTAAGTCCGACTCCGACGCCTGCGCGGTCAGCAATTGTTCTTATGGTAACATTACTGATATCACCGCCACGCTCCTTTATCAATTCAACCGTACAGTCCAATATTCTGGCTCTGGTATCCTCGGCTGCCATCCTAAGCTCCATTCTGAGAACGTTCTATTCGGAAATCTCCATCTTTATATGCTCCGGCTGTTTATACCGTTCTCTGTATAAACAGCTGTCCCATTCCTAAAAATCAGCTTTTCTTTACAAGGCTTTCCGGAAGATACTTAAGAAGTATCTGCTCAAGCTTCTCACCGCTTACCGGCTTGCTGAGATAATCATTAAAGCCTTTCTTAAGGTACATATTTTTTACACCCGATACCGCGTTGGCGGTCAGAACAATAACCGGAGTCTGTCTGCAAAGACTGCTGCTCATGCTTCGTATCTTTCCGAGTGCTTCTATACCGTCCATTCCGGGCATCATGTAATCCATCAGAATTATATCGTATTTATTTCTGGCAACCGCCTTAATACATGCTTCACCGCAGTTTACTGCCGTTACCTTTATCTGTGTACGTCCGAGAAGTGCCTTGATAACGCGAAGGTTAATCTCGTTATCGTCTACTGCCAGCAGTGTGGCATTCGGCGCCGTAAACGCACCCCTCTTCATTCCTTCAATTTTATCTGAGCCGTTCTGCTCACGGATTCGGTCGGAAATGTACTTTTCCCCGGCTATCGCCTGAGGGATTCGCACTTCAAAGGTTGTTCCGACATGATAAACGCTGTTGACCGTCATTTTACCCTGCATCATATCAACAAGCTGCTTAACAATCATAAGACCAAGTCCGGTTCCGCGAATTTCTGACCCCGAGGTTCTTTCGGTACGTGAAAAAGGATCGAATACCGAATCAAGATCCTCGCTCTTTATGCCGATGCCTGTATCGGAGACGGTAATCATCAGCTCTATTGTATCAGCCGATATTCTCTTGTTTGAGAACTTAACCGTTACGCTGCCCTCATCCGTATACTTAACCGCATTGCTTCCGAGGTTCATGATAATCTGCTTGATTCGCATCGCATCACCGATAAGATAACCGGGCAGCTTATCGTCCACCTCAAAGTTAATGGACAGATTCTTTTCAAATACGCCTCTGCGCAGAATAACCTCTACTTCCTGAATAAGCTCATAGAGATCGTACTCTTCACTCGTAAGCTCAAGTCTTCCGTCCTCGATGCTTGATAAATCAAGAATATCATTTACAATCTTCATCAGGTTCTGTCCCGCGCGTCTGAGATCAAGCGCCTCTGCCAGAACCTTGCTGTCTTCACAGTCACGGATAATCATCTCGTCCATTCCGAGAATGGCATTCATCGGCATCCTTATCTCGTGACTCATATTTGCAAGAAAATTACTCTTTGCTCTGTTTGCGCGTTCAGCCTCTTCCTTTGCCTGCTGCGCCTCCTCGTTCGCCCTTCTTACAAGCTCAAGACTCTCTTCAAGCTTCTTCTTTTCCTTCTCAAGCTCGTCTCCGGCAACTACGATTTCCTGTCTGTCCTTTTCGCGCAAAATTTCCATGTGCGCAATGAAGCTGCAGCATATAGTGATAATCGCAAGTATTACAACATTATAAATCAGGGTCTGTCCGTCAACCTCACCCTTTAAATAGTCTATGCCCACTGCGTTTGCCAGCGAAACCAAACTCAATGCGGTAATTACATTCGTCAGCTTTTCGTCTCCAAAGCTTCCGGAGAGGAAAATGACAAGTGCCGGAACCCACAAAACCGGAGTAAAAGAACTGTGGGTACTTGCCACACATGCCGTTACGATAAGACAGGCTATACATACTATGTAATTCTTCCGTGTGTCGGAAATCTTACTGCTCCGGTTACAGATATCTCCTACCGCAACCGAAAGGAAATTAACAACCGTAGGAATAATAAGATGCCGTAAGACTGCCTGCTTTACAGGAACCGGTGCCAGAACCGTCGGTTTGTCAACAAACAAAAGAATCAGCTCCGTCACAGTGATAAGCAGTGATACAATATAGAAAATCTTAACCAGTCTGCTTCTCCACTTCTGATTTCCTGCCACTACAGTCTTCAGCATCTTTGTCCTCCTATTCAGATAGCTCTTAATCAGTTAGAAGCCTTTACCTTAATCCAGAGCTCTGCAAGCATTTTTCTGATGGTTTCATTATCATGGAAAACCTCATCCTTGTCATAGCTTCTGGGAAGATATGCTTCATTGGTCTCATAGTAACCGCCTGCCTTTGTCATATCAGCAAGTACATCCTTATGAGATGATGCATAGCCTACAGCCTCTGTATTGCCGTATGAAGCATCATATGTGAGTACATAGTTGATAAATTCGTTTGCAAGCTTAGGATTCTCGGCATTCTTGGGAATTACCATGGCATCACTCCAGATATTTGTTCCGCAATCCGGAGTATAGTAGCTCATATCCTCATTCTCATCAAGAATTGTTGCTGCGTCACCGCTGTAAACAATCGCAAGATCCTTATAACCGTTCATCATGTAATCAATAACCTCATCGGTTACATATGCCGGTTCCATTGTATGATTGAGTTCAACAAGCCATTCATATGCCTCGTTAATCTCTGCTTCATTTTCTGTATTACAGGAGTATCCGAGCTGCTTCAGGGCAATCATAAAGCTGTCACGCTCTGAATCATACATATAGATTCTTCCCTTATACTTAGGATTCTTCATAATGTTGAAGCCCTGCTCGGCAATTTCGCTCTCAGAAATAACGTTATGATTGTATACGATACCTACCGTACCCCAGAAGTAGGGAACAGAATATGTATTGTCCGGATCATAGGGTAAGCCCTTAACACCGTCCGCAAGATTCTCAAGGTTGGGAATCATGCTCTTATCAACGGGCTGAAGCAGATCCTCTGAAAGAAGACGCTCTATCATATAGTCTGAGGGCACAAGTACATCATAAGAATCTCCTGCCTGTACCTTAGTATACATCATTTCGTTCGAATCGAAAAGCTCTACTATTACTTTTACACCAAATTCTTTTTCAAAATCCGAAATAAGGTTTTCACCCATGTATTCTCCCCAGTTAAAAAGCTTAAGGGTATCTGAACCATACTTCTCTTTTGCACTGTTTGTCTCCCCGCTGCAGCCTGCAAGCAGCACTGCCGCCATTACCATTACCAAAATAAATACTTTTTTCATACCTCTCTACTTTTCCTCCTTTTTTTAATTCTGCTTTCCTGAATTCTCGGTGCAACATTAGCGAGCAGCAGGAAAACAGATATTATCACAATAATTAAGGTCGAAAGCGCGTTTATTGACGGATTTACACGCTTTGACATTGTGTACACCAGAATTGATATGTTGGAAACTCCGTTGCCCGTAACAAAATACGATATTACAAAGTCGTCAAAGGACATTGTAAATGCAATCAGGGCTCCCGAAATAATACCCGGCATTATCTGGGGTACTATTATCTGCAGCATTGCTCTCCAGGGAGTAGCTCCAAGATCCATCGCCGCATCCGCAAGGTTGGGGTCCAGCGATCTCAGCTTGGGTGTAACGCTGAGAATAACATAGGGTGTACAAAACATTATATGTGCAAGCAGCAGTGTAACAAAGCCCTTGTTTACGTGCAGCGCACTGAAAAACATAAGAAGTCCGATTGCCGTAACAATTTCCGGATTCATTATCGGCAGCTGGTTTACCTGCTCTACCACATTCTTAATAATCTTGCGCGATTTTGAAAGTCCTATCGCAGCAATTGTTCCTGCAACCGTCGATATTGCAGTCGCAAGAAGCGCTATGATAACCGTATAGAAGACAGATTCCATCATGGTTCTGTCATTAAACATTTTCGTATACCACTGCAGCGAAAAGCCCTCGAAATTTGTAAGGGATCTGCTTGAATTAAACGAAAAAACAACGGTATACAGTATCGGTGCATAGAAAAATATTACCAGCAGCACCATGCATATTTTCGAAAAAACTCTTTTTCCCTGCTTCATCGTGCTGCCCCCTTTTCCGACTGCTCAGTTGTGTCAACCTTCTTCGTAATGTACATGGATATCATAATAATTATCGCCATTATAAGGGATATCGCACTTCCGAAGTTCCAGTCACCCGAGGTTAAGAACTGTGACTCGATAAGGTTACCGACCAGCACAAATTGTCCGCCTCCGAGAAGCTTCGGAATGAAGAAGCTTGAAACCGCAGGCAGGAAAACCAGCGTTATTCCGCTGATAACACCGGGAAGTGACATCGGCAGGGTTACGCGCAGAAAGCTCTGAACCCTGTTTGCTCCCAAATCACTTGCCGCCTCAATAAGACTTGTGTCCATTTTTGTAAGCGCGGTGTATATCTGAAGAATCATAAACGGAAGAAAATTGTAAACCATACCCAGAACAACCGCAAATTCCGTATGGAGCATGGTTATCGGTCCGATGCCGATTAATCCGAGCAGCGAATTGATAACTCCGTCCTCCTGCAGAATTCCTACCCATGCATAGGTACGAACCAGCATATTTATCCATGTCGGGAAGGTAATAATAAGTACCCACCTCATTTTTATGCCTTCACTGCTCTTTGCTATGTAGTACGCGGGAAGATATCCCAAAAGCACACATAAAATTGTTGTGATAAAAGCCACCCGCAAGGAGCGTCCCAATACCTCAAGGAATACCGTATCACTGATGAAACGCTTGAAATTATCAAAAGTAAACCGGAAATTTGTTACATCGTTTCCTTCTGTCGTTACGGCATATAAAATAATAAGAAGCATCGGAATAACAATCATAATTGATATCCATAAAACATAAGGATATGTCATTTTTCTGAACTGCTTCATTTTTCCCTCTTTCTGCGCAGTCTTCACTCAGGCCTCTGCCCGGTGTCCGGTGCGCCCGGAATACTGACGGGGATTTTATTCGCCCTGCTGCTTTGTCATAATATGTATATCCTCCGGTGCAAAGCTTAAGCCTACGGCACTTCCGACCTCAGCCTTGTCGGTGGTATCAATGCGGTATTCATAGCCTTCTGTTTTGAAGGTTACGCTGTATGCTCCGGGAGTTATCGTTTCGGGGTCAAAATTATACACAACGTCCGTAATCTCGACCGGGCTTCCGTCCTCCAAATCATAGGCAACCGCATTTGCCCATATCTTCAAATCTGTTTCGAGTGCTATACTTTCCTGTATCTCATCAACCTTCTTAAAGAAGTTAACGGCATATATTTCTTCACCGTATTCTTCATCTACGACACGGTTTGCTTCCTCAAGAATCATATTAACGGTAACATTGGTTCCCGCAGAGGTGTAGAAGGTTACCGGATAGCTTCCCTTTTCGGTCGGCTGCTCATATTCCAGACGATAAATCGAAATACGCTCTCCCGTCTCCGGATTCCATGCCTGAGCATCGGCACGGTCAATGATTGTCGCATCGGTAAGTGCAGCGGCGTCCTCGGTATCAAGATAGAAGTCGTTTGCACTCATCATCTCGCCTGCAGCTTCATTCACCACCGGCTTATCGTTTGAAACATACATTTTAACCTTAATGCTGGTTCCCGCCTTTGTTTCTACAAGCGTCTCATAGTGTACACCCTTAAACAGAACCGATTTAACAATACCCTTCAGCTTTCCGCTTCTCGGACCGACAATATCAAGATCCTCGGGACGAATTACTACATCCACGCGCTCGTTCGGTGAAAATCCGAAGTCAACGCATTCAAAAACCTTGTCCTCGAACATTACCTTATAATCCTCGAGCATAATTCCGTCAACAATGTTGCTCTCTCCGATGAAGTTTGCAACATAGCGGTTTGCGGGCTCATTGTAAATGTCCGTAGGAGAGCCTATCTGCTGGATTTCGCCTTCCTTCATAACCACAATCTTATCCGACATCGTAAGTGCCTCTTCCTGATCATGTGTTACGAAAATGAAGGTGATTCCGACCTCCTTCTGAATTTTCTTAAGCTCATGCTGCATCTCCTTACGCAGCTTTGCATCAAGGGCACCGAGCGGCTCATCAAGCAGCAGCACCTTCGGCTCATTAACCAGCGCGCGGGCAATGGCAACTCTCTGCTGCTGTCCGCCCGACATTTCGGAAACTCCGCGCTTTCCGTAATCCTCAAGACCGACAGGCTTAAGCATACGG
>JAZNKQ010000045.1:0-2709 GCA_045578645.1 Lachnospiraceae bacterium | reverse complement strand
TTTTTTTCGGAGGAAGCATTGAAAACAGTAATAAGACAAAAGCTGTCAGAATCATTGAAATCAATTATACCGATTGCGGGTGTGGTTTTCTTTTTAAGTATAACAATTACTCCGATGGAACCGGGCACCTTTATTATGTTCCTGCTCGGGGTTATGTGTCTGATTTTCGGACTTGCCGTATTTACGGTAGGTGCTGAGATGTCTATGCAGCTTTTGGGCAGCAGGATAGGTGCATCGCTCGCGTCGTCAAAGAAGCTGTTTCCGGTTGCATTTGTGAGCTTTCTGATTGGAGTATTTATAACCATATCAGAGCCCGATCTTCAGATTCTTGCGGAGCAGGTGTCGGGAGTTCCGAATATGGTTCTTATTTTGACGGTGTCAGTAGGAGTCGGTGTTTTTTTGGTAATAGCTATATTGCACATTCTGCTGAATATACGATTATCCGTACTTCTTATAATTTTCTATGGTGCGGTATTTATACTAAGTATTTTTGTTCCTGCGGATTTCTGGTCAATAGCCTTTGATTCGGGCGGTGTAACAACAGGACCTATGACAGTGCCCTTTATCATGTCTTTCGGTGCGGGTGTTTCCGCAGTAAAGTCAGCCGGTAACCGTAGTGAGGAGAATTCCTTCGGTCTTGTTGCACTTTGCAGTATAGGACCGATACTTTCCGTAATGATTCTCGGAATCTGTTATGCACTCGGGGGCAGTGAATATGAGGCTGTTACATTGGTCGAGATAGCAGACACAAAGGAAGGAATCACACATTATCTTACAGGCTTTTCGAAGTATATGGCAGAGGTTGGAGTTGCACTTTTTCCTATTATAGTGTTTACCGTTCTGTTTCAGATTGTAAGCCGTGCGTTCAGTGCCAAGCAGCTTATTAGGATTGCGGTCGGTGTTGTTTATACATTTTTGGGACTGGCAGTTTTCCTTACGGGTGCAAATGAAGGCTTCATGCCTACCGGATATTCTATTGGCGAAGCGCTTGCAGGAATCGGAGGCGGAGAGCTGCTTATTCCGGTCAGTATGTTAATCGGCTACTTTATTGTTAATGCAGAGCCTGCCGTATATGTGCTCAATAAGCAGGTTGAGCAGATTTCTGCAGGTGCCATATCAAGAAAGGTTATGAGCCGGAGCTTATCAATAGGTGTTGCGGCGGCGCTCGGTCTTTCGATGCTTCGTATTGTTACGGGGATTTCAATAATGTGGATTCTGGTACCGGGATATCTTATTGCGCTGGGGCTGACCTTCCTTGTACCGAAATTCTTTACAGGTATTGCCTTTGACTCGGGTGGTGTGGCAAGCGGTGCCATGATGAGTGCTTTTGTATTGCCGATAGCAATCGGTGCAGCGTCCTCTTTGGGCTGCAATATTATGACCCAGGCATTCGGATGTGTGTCCTTTGTTGCGCTTACTCCGATTATTTCAATACAGATTTGCGGTCTTATTTTCAAGCTGAAGGCCAGACATGCGGTCAGAAGGTTTGTTTCGGAAAAGGAGACCTTTATCGAGTATGATATTACGGAATATGAGAGTTAGTTCTTTTCAAAGTTAATATTGAAGCGCGTATTCTGCACTGCGCTTCAGAATGGAGATTATGATGGCAAAGAAAAGCAGCGAAAACGTTAGACGCGTTAAGATGATGGTATGCATAATAGGTCGTGAGGATGAAGCCGCGCTCACGGAAATATGTAATGAGCAATGTGTTTCACTGCATTTTTCGGCAATAGCTTTTGGTACCGCAAAATCTAATTACCTCAGTTATCTGGGACTTGATGAGATTGAGAAGAGAGTAGTGTATTCGCTTATTCCGGATTATTGTGAGGAGCGGCTGCTGCGAGCCATAAATAAACGTCTGAGACTGTATCTGCCGGGTAAGGGTATTGCATTTACGATACCGCTTGCAACCGTTTCAAGCATTATCAGCAACGCGGTGCTTTCGACACCGTATAAGGAAGAGAGCACGTCGGGCACTGAGGGTCAGTCTTCAAAGAAAGGAAAGAAAATAATGCATGAGCTTATTATAGCAGTTGTAAATCAGAAATTTTCGGATAAGGTATTGGATTGCGCGAGGGCTGCGGGAGCAACAGGAGCGACAATTCTGCATACAAGAAGTGTTAATAATGCAAAAGCCGAGCAGCTTATCGGAACAACGGTTATGCAGGAAACGGATACAATAGCATTTATCTCTTCACGCGAATACAAAGGAAAGATTATGGAAGCGATTCGTGAAAATGCAGGCCTTAAGACTGACGGCGGTGCGGTACTTTTCTCCCTGCCGGTAGATTCCCTTACCGGAATAGGAAGATTCTCAGAAGATAGCGAGGCTGAGCCTGAAACCTTATAGGCTCAACAAAATTACATATATTCAATAGAAAAAAACATGGAAAAGCGGGGCTGTGTGCTGTAAACTGTCAATAAAAAGCTATGGAGGCCGATATGGAAATGACTCAGGTTTACAGTGCAATAGCCTCGCTTTTGAAGCATGGGCTTGAAAATGGTTTGTTTGAAAAGGAAGACGAGATATATACAAGAAATCTGCTGCTCGCCAGACTGCATCTGGACGCATGGGAGGATGCAGAGAGGGATGATTATGAGCTTGAGACGGCTCTGAAGTATTTGCTTGATTATGCTGCAGAAAAGGGGCTGCTTGAAGCGGATTCTGTCGTTTTCAGGGATTTATTCGATACCGAGCTGATGAATTGT
>JAZNKQ010000044.1:0-42094 GCA_045578645.1 Lachnospiraceae bacterium | reverse complement strand
AAGTGTAGTAAAAGTAATCTTGCTATATAGACTCTGAAGAAACCATTAACTAAATCTTTCAATATCGTATTACGGGTATTTTGAATACAGATATATTGAATGCTGATATATTTGGGAGGAAATATTAATTGCATTATATTCCTCTGAATAAGTGCAATTATACGGAATAAAGAATTTTACAGGTAGTTTGTGTGCACACAGACTGCCTGTTTTTTTACTTTATAGGAAAGTTCTTTCCTATAAAGTAAAAAAGCTCCGCGAGAATGCGCACTTACGCGTTTGGAAAAATGTCGCTTATGTGACCGTGCTCAGTGTGTTCTTATTTTTACTACCTTAGTTTTATGCGAAAAGTTTTTCAATCAGAATGGAGATTTGTATGGAAACGAAATTAAAATTGTATGGATTTAACAATCTGACAAAATCACTCAGTTTTAATATTTATGATGTCTGTTACGCAAAGACCGCGCGGGAGCAGAAGAATTATATTGCATATATTGATGAGCAGTATAATTCTGAGCGTATTGTCGGAATTATGACTGACCTGACAAAAATGATTGGTGCTAACATTATAAGTGTATCACGACAGGACTATGACCCGCAGGGGGCTTCGGTTACTTTCCTTATTGCAGAGAATTCAATGGTTCCGGTTGGGGGTAACGAGATTATTGCGCATCTTGATAAGAGTCATGTTACGGTACATACATATCCTGAATACCATCCGGAGACATGTATTGCAACATTCCGCGTCGATATTGATGTCGCGACCTGTGGTGAGATTACACCGCTTTCTACTCTGGACTATCTGATTCGCAGCTTTGATTCGGATATAATAACGATGGACTACAGAGTGAGGGGCTTTACAAGGAATATTGAAGGCAACAAGCTGTTTATCGACCATAAAATTACTTCCATTCAGGATTACATAAATAAAGAAATCCTCGATATATATGACGCAGTTGATATAAATGTATACGAGTCAAATATGTTCCATACAAAAATGCTTATTAAGGATATCGATTTACAGAATTATCTTTTTAACACGGATGTATATGAAATACCTCCCAAGACAAGACTGGCGATTACTAACAGTTTAAGACAGGAAATGATTGAGATTTACAGCGGAAGAAATATATATTCCGAGTAGAGCTTTGTAAGTGTTACTGCCGTTGCATTGTGGGAGAGGAATGGAGATTAGTGTGAAAAATCATATACTATGATTTTTCGCAACTAACTATCGGTTAGTTTGGCTATCTTGTTCCTGAGCGAAAACAAATAGCCATTGCTATATTCCTCGCGATAAGTCGCTCAGAAATGGGGATTAGTATGCTTTTGGACCAGAGCAGAGCGCCGATTTTTGAGGCGCTGAACGATATGAACAGGTCTCGAATTGTGCCGTTTGATGTTCCGGGGCATAAGAGAGGTAGAGGGAATCCGGAATTGCGTGAATTTCTTGGTGAAAAGTGTCTGAATGTTGATGTGAATTCGATGAAGCCGCTTGATAATCTGTGCCATCCGGTATCCGTTATACGCGAAGCAGAGGAACTTGCAGCTGAGGCATTCGGAGCTTCGAACGCTTTTTTTATGGTGGGAGGAACTACCTCTTCAGTGCAGAGTATGATTATGTATGCCTGTAAAAGAGGAGACAAAATCATACTTCCGCGCAATGTTCACAGAAGTGCGATAAATGCATTGATTTTGTGTGGCGCCATTCCGGTTTATGTAAATCCCGAGGTGGATGTCAAGCTCGGAATTTCGCTTGGAATGTCGATTGAACAGGTTAATCGGGCAATGGAACAGAATCCGGATGCAAAGGCAATACTGGTAAACAATCCTACTTATTATGGTATTTGTTCGGATATTCGTTCAATTGTCAGGCTTGCGCATGAAAGGAATATGCTTGTTCTTGCGGATGAGGCTCATGGGACACATCTATCCTTTGGAGAAAACCTTCCTGTATCCGCGATGGCAGCAGGTGCAGACATGGCATCTGTCAGTATGCATAAATCGGGAGGGAGTCTTACACAGAGCTCAATACTGCTTGCCGGAAGTAATGTAAACGGTGATTATCTGAGGCAGATAATTAATCTGACTCAGACAACGAGTGCGTCATATCTTTTTCTGTCCAGCCTTGACCTGTCGCGAAGAAATCTTTGGCGTAACGGGAAGGAGATATTCGGTAAGGTTTGTGAGATGGCTCAGTATGCCCGAAGCGAGATTAATAAAATCGGAGACTATTATGCGTTTGCAGATGAACTGGTAAACGGTGACAGTGTATATGCCTTTGATAATACAAAGCTTTCAATTTATACGCTGGATACAGGGCTTGCAGGTATTGAGGTTTATGACCTGCTGAGAGATGAGTATGACATACAGATAGAATTCGGAGACCTTGCAAATATACTTGCGTATATATCAGTCGGGGACAGACCGCGTGATATCGAGAGACTTGTAAGTGCGCTTGCGGAAATACGTCGGAGATTCAAAAGGGAAAAGGTGGGAATCAGGGCTCAGGAATATATCAGTCCGCAGGTTATTGTCCCGCCGCAAAAGGCCTTCTACGGAAAAAAGAGACAGCTTGCGACAGAGGAATCCGTGGGACATGTATGTACGGAATTTGTTATGTGCTACCCGCCGGGAATTCCGATTCTTGCACCGGGTGAGCTTATTACGGAGGAAATAGTACGCTACATAAGCTATGCCAAGGAAAAAGGCTGCTCCATGACCGGAACAGAGGATATCAATATTAATAAATTGAATGTGCTGCTTGACTGACAGTGAGGGGGAAACGGAATGGATTTATGGTTTACTGAACGACACACAGAGGGTGTCGGGTTTTCTATCAAGGTTGATAAACAGTTGTATGCGGGTCAGAGTGAATTTCAGAGAATTGATGTATTTGAATCGAAGGAATTCGGCAGATTTCTGACGCTCGACGGCTATATGATGCTGACGGAAAAGGATGAATTTATATATCATGAGATGATTACACATGTTCCGATGTCAGTTAATCCCGCGATAAGAGATGTGCTGGTTATCGGTGCGGGTGACGGTGGCGTGGTGAGAGAGCTGACCCGTTACGGAAGTGTAAGACGAATTGACCTTGTTGAAATAGATGAGCTTGTTGTAGAGGTTTGTAAAAAGTATCTTCCTAAAACCTCCTGTAAGCTGGATGACGAAAGAGTTCATATTTATTTCGAGGACGGGGTAAGATTTGTACGTTCTAAGGAAAATGAATATGATTTGATAATTGTTGACTCGACAGATCCCTTCGGACCGGGAGAAGGTCTGTTTACAAAGGAGTTTTACGGCTCGTGTTTTAAAGCCCTGAGAGAAGACGGGATTATGGTGAATCAGCATGAAAGTCCGTTTTACGAAGAGGATGCACTGGCAATGCAGAGGGCACATAAACGAATTGTTGAAAGCTTTCCGATCAGTAAGGTATATCAGGCTCATATACCGACGTATCCGTCTGGACATTGGCTGTTCGGTTTTGCTTCAAAGAAATATCATCCGGTTAATGATCTTCACAAGGAGTCGTGGGAACAGCTTTTGATTGACACCAGGTACTATAACACGAGGCTTCATTCAGGATGCTTTGCGCTGCCGAATTATGTTGAGAGTCTGCTGAAAAACGTTGAACATATAGAATGACTTTCTGTACGAAATGTTTTTAAAACGGAGGATTGAATTATTGTGGAAAAGAATGTAGAGAATTTTATAGGCTGTGAAAGCTCCTTTGAGGAGGCGAGTATTGTTCTGTTCGGAGCACCGTTTGACGGAACGGTATCGTATCGTCCGGGAACAAGGTTTGCACCTCATGCCATACGCTCCGAATCGTATGGACTCGAAACCTACAGTCCGTATCAGGATAAGGATATGGCGGACGGCAGAGTTTTCGACAGCGGAGACATAGAGTTATGCTTTGGAAATACAGAACGCGTGCTCTCGGATATAGGGGTGCGTACCAAGGAAATTCTCGATGCCGGAAAAATGCCGTTTATGATTGGCGGGGAGCATCTTGTTACACTCGGGGCATTCCGTGAGGCGGTAAAAAGGTATCCTGACATAAATGTGATTCATTTTGATGCACATACGGATTTGCGTGAAGCATATCTGGGTGAGAGGCTTTCACACGCATCGGTTATAAAAAGATGCCATGACATTATCGGTGACGGGAAAATATATCAATTCGGAATCCGTTCGGGAGAACGCGATGAGTTTTACTGGGCTAAGGAGCATACTTACCTGACAAAATATAATTTTGAAGGGCTGGAGGAAGCCATCCTGCGCATCGGAGGAAAGCCGGTTTATTTTACGCTTGATTTGGATGTGCTTGACCCTTCCGTATTTCCGGGAACGGGAACCCCGGAGGCGGGCGGCGTAATGTTCGAAGAGCTGCGGAGAGCAGTAACGCTGGTCTGCACCAAATGTAACGTGGTAGCCACGGATGTAAATGAGCTTTCGCCTGTATATGATAATAGCGGCGTATCTACTGCGGTTGCCGGAAAAATAATCAGAGAAATGCTTATTGCACTTAATAAATAAATTTGAAAGATAAGGAATGGAGGACAAGATGGGAAGAGCACTAATTATTGGTTGCGGCGGAGTTGCTTCAGTGGCAATTCACAAATGCTGTCAGAACAGTGAGGTATTTGAGGAAATCTGTATTGCAAGCAGAACGGTATCAAAGTGTGATGCGCTTAAGGAGAAGCTTTCGGGGACAACAAAAACAAAGATTACAACGGCAAAGGTCGATGCGGACAATGTTGAGGAGCTGATTGCTCTTATTAATGAGGTAAAGCCCGATATAGTAATGAACCTTGCACTGCCGTATCAGGATCTGACAATAATGGATGCCTGTCTTGCAACAAAGACACACTATATGGATACTGCAAATTATGAGCCCGAGGATACAGCAAAATTTGAGTATAAATGGCAGTGGGCATATAGGGAAAAGTTTAAGGAGGCAGGAATAACGGCACTGCTGGGAAGCGGCTTCGATCCGGGGGTTACCGGAGTATTTTCGGCATATGCGCTTAAGCATTATTTCGATGAGATAAATTATATCGATATTCTTGACTGTAACGGCGGGGATCACGGATATCCATTTGCAACGAATTTTAATCCTGAGATTAATATCCGCGAGGTATCTGCTAAGGGCAGCTACTGGGAGGATGGCCACTGGGTGGAGACAGAACCCATGGAAATAAAGCGCGAATACAATTTTGAGGGTGTAGGTATGAAGGATATGTATCTGCTTCATCATGAGGAACTTGAGTCACTTGCCATTAATATGCCGGGAATCAAGAGAATACGTTTCTTTATGACCTTCGGACAGAGCTATCTTACTCATTTGAAATGTCTTGAAAATGTAGGTATGACCTCTATTGAGCCCATTGAGTTCGAAGGAAAGCAGATTGTTCCCCTTCAGTTTTTAAAGGCTGTTCTTCCGGATCCTGCATCACTCGGGCCCAGAACAAAGGGAAAGACAAATATTGGCTGTATATTTACCGGTAAGAAGGACGGTGTTGAAAAGAAATATTATGTTTACAATATTTGTGACCATGAAAGCTGCTATAAGGAGGTTGGCAGTCAGGCGGTTGCATATACAACAGGTGTTCCTGCCATGATTGGCGCAGCTATGATTCTCAGCGGGAAATGGCAGGGAGCAGGTGTATTTAACATAGAAGAATTTGATCCGGATCCGTTTATGGAGGCATTGAATGAGTTTGGACTTCCGTGGAAAGAGGATTTTAATCCGGTAATGGTTCCGTAGCTATCGGCGCAAATTGCAATTTATGAAAGGAATACGGCATTGGAAAGAAAAGAGGCGGTATTGGCGGAACTTCGCACACCGTGTTATGTGGTGGATGAAGAAAAGCTTATTAAGAATTGTGAAATATTAAAGGGTGTTGCCGGGCGGACGGGTGCAAAAATACTTCTGGCGCAGAAGGCATTTTCAATGTATTCCGTGTATCCGCTGCTTGCGGAGTATCTTGATGGTACGGCCGCAAGCGGACTTTTTGAGGCAAGACTCGGAAAAGAGAAGTTTGCCGCAGGCAGAAGCGGAAAGGAAACACATGTTTTTTCGGCAGCATATCGGGAATCGGAGCTGGAGGATATAATTAAGTACAGCGATCACATTGTATTCAATTCTTTTTCACAGTTTTATAAATACCGCTGCCGGATGGGTCAAAAATCAGTCGGGATTCGTATAAATCCGCAGTGTTCAACTCAGGAGGGACATGAGATATACGATCCTTGCGGATTTGGTTCAAGACTTGGAGTAACCCCGGATGAGTTTGAAAAGAATGCCGGAGATTTAAAGGGGATATCAGGGCTGCATTTTCATACACTCTGCGAGCAGAATTCGGATGACCTTGAAGTGACTCTCAGGGCTGTTGATGAAAGGTTCGGAAAATATCTGGCGGGTATGACCTGGATTAATTTTGGTGGCGGACATCATATTACATGTGAAGATTATGACATCGAAAGGCTGGAAAACTGTATTAAAATGATGCAGAATAAATACGGTCTGACTGTTTATCTTGAGCCGGGGGAAGCAGTAGCACTTAATGCGGGCTATCTTGTGACAGAGGTGCTTGATATTGTACATAATGATATTGACATTGCAATTCTGGATGCATCAGCAGCCTGCCATATGCCGGATGTCATCGAGATGCCGTATCAGCCGAGTGTCTCAGGCGCTCAGCCTAAGAGCGGGAATAGTACGTACCGTTGGGAGTGTCGGCTTGCCGGACCAACCTGTCTTGCCGGAGACGTGATAGGTGATTACTGCTTTGAAAAGAAGCCTGAGGTTGGAGACAAGCTTATTTTCCATGACATGGCAATATATTCCATGGTTAAAAATAACACCTTTAACGGAATGCCGCTTCCTGATATTAATCTGCTCAGAAAAGACGGTACGGTGGAAAATATCCGCCGCTTCGGGTATAATGATTTTATCGGCAGGTTATAGTGTGAAAGCAAATAGCCATTGAGATATTCCTGCGATCTAAAATTCTAAGGCATGGAAAAATGGCAAGCCGCACTTATTAGGGGATTGTTGTGATATGAAAAAAATAAATTCAATTAATTATGGCGGTAAAATTATCGGTCTCGGACTTGTAATCATGCTCATTGTACCGGGGATATTAGTATATCTGAATACGTTTTTTGACAGTAAAGTGCTTCATACTGCTATAATAGTTCTTCGTGCCTTAGGGGCTCTGCTTCTGCTTGGATTCATTGTGCTGCTTGTGATTGAACTTCGACAGGATAAGAAGATTGACAGGTATTACAGCAGTCATAAAGAGGTTAAGCTTGAGCTTGGAAACGGACGCTATGAATGCGGTGTATGCGGAAACCGGGAGGTTTTGCGTGAAAGCGTCTATTGTAATATATGCGGCTGTGAGTTTAGGAAAGAAAAGGACAGAACCCCTCAGGAGATTCTGAGGTCGGAGTGATTTTCTATATGAGGATGAGTAACTAAATGGTGCGGCTTAAGTTTATTTGAGTTTATGTTCAGAAGGTGCCCCGGGGGGCGTAAAATGACTTCCCCTGAGGGCACTTTTTGTATTTTGTATATTTGCTCTATATTATATTGACAAACCTAATTGCATTAGGTAAGATACTTATCACGTAACAATTGATAACAACACAAAACGATGGGAAGGGGGAGAAAAGGATGAATATTGAGAAAATAACAAAGGATGCGTTCTGTGTTATAGGAAAAGCAGGTTCGACAAATGACGGAGAAGGCTTTGTGCAGAGACTGTGGGAGGATGCAAACTCGCATTTTAACGAGGTTAGTGCACTGGCAAAGAAAAATGAAGACGGAAGTCTTATGGGAATATGGGGAATAATGACGAATTTCTCCTTTGAATTTAAGCCGTGGGAGAATGATTTTTCGGCAGGCTTATATCTTGCGGGAGTAGAGGTAAAGACCGATGCGGTACCGCCTAAGGGATGGAAGAAGTGGATTGTTCCGGGCTTTGAATATCTTAAGGTTCAGGTGGAGGGAACGGATACCTTCGAGCGGATGATTGCGTACATGAAGGAGAAGGAGATAGAGCTGGTCGGAGCCGTGCAGGATTTTACGGACCCGGCTTCGGGATTAAACTATATGCTGTTTCCCATAGCCTGGAATGATTCAAAGCTTCATATGATTCGCGAGGTGAAGAATCAGACAAATCCGGTGTCGGTTTGCACGCATCATTGTGAATACTGCTTTATGGGTGAGTGGTGCGGAGGCTGTCGCAGCAGCTGCAATATGTGTTCGCTTGCAACAATGAGTGAAAATAATACATGTGAGAATGTAAGCTGTGCAGCGGAGAAAGGGTACACAAGCTGTGCGGACTGCGATGAGATTGCGGAGTGCAAAAAAGGCTTTTTCGGTTTTGGGAATGGTTTTACACCTAAGGGGACAGCAGCTTTTGTAAGAAAATACGGCGAGGAAGAATATACGGAAGTTCTTGGCAGGGCGATTAAGGCAGGATTGAAATATACAGAAGACCTTGACAATACCGGAAGCGCAGAAGGCGCGCTTGAGCTTTTGGAAAGGAGCAGGGAAGAGAAATGAGAAAAGCCGGTCTTATAGGAGGAACGGGACCTGAATCAACACTGATTTATTATAAGGAATTAAACCGACTTGTAAATCAGAAAAATGGCGGAACGGCTTTCCCGGAGCTTGCCATTGACAGCATTAATTTGTATCGTGCGCTGGAATACTGCAAGCAGGAGAAGTATGACGAATTAACCGAATACCTGCTGAATTCAATCAGGAATCTTGCGGCACTGGGGGCGGATTTTGCCGCCCTGACGGCAAATACAATGCACATTGTGTTTAATGAATTAAAGGAGCGTTCGCCCTTGCCGCTTGTAAGTATAGTTGATACGGTATGTGAAGAGGCCGTGAATAAGGGATACAAGAAAATCGGACTTCTGGGGACAATCTTTACCATGAAGGGTGAATTCTTTAAGACACCCTTTATAGCTCACGGTATTGAAGTTGTGATTCCGTCAGATGATGAAATGGTTTTGGTGAATGACCGGATTGCAAATGAACTCGAGCTTGGAATTGTTAAGGAAGAGAGTCGCTGCGAGCTTATTGATGTTATAGAGAAAATGAAGAGCCGTGGGGGGATAGAGGCTGTAATTCTCGGGTGTACCGAGCTGCCTCTTGCCCTTAATTCCGAGAATTGTCCGGTTGAGTGTCTTGATACAATGCAGCTGCACATCAGAAAGCTTACGAGCTTAATATGCGACTGAAGAGTAAATGAGTAAACGAAAGCTGTATCAGCGGGAGGTATATATGTATAGTTCGATTTTTGATGATACAATGGCATATAATAACTGGACGGAAATCAGCTGGGCTGCAGAAGAGGGGCAAAAGGTTTTGCTTCCTATAGGCGTAATAGAAGAGCACGGACCTCATATTACTCTAAGCTCCGATATCAGCTGGAGCTATGCCATGTGCCGGCGGGTAAAGGATAAGCTTAACGAAAGGGGGTGCAAGAGTATAATTGCTCCTCCCTTTTACTGGGGTGTAAATAAATGTACGGGTGCCTTTCCGGGCAGCTTTTCACTGAAGCCGGAAACAATGGAGCAGGTGCTGTTTGAAATAATGGAAAACCTAAAGGGCTTTGGCTTTAAAGAAATATACTGCATGAGCTATCACGGAGATGCGGCACATGTGAGGGCAATAGCCGATGCCGTTAGGCGTGTACGAAATGAGCTTGAGACTGATGCGCGTCTGGTGCTTGAGGCAATGGATCTTCAGCTTTACGGATGGAACGGGGATGAGGATTTTCTCCTGGTAAGTGATCCTGCGTATCCAATGGAGTGGTTTGAAGAGCAGGAGCCTTCGGAAGCCGGTCTTTTTGACATACATGCCGGTGCATTTGAAACTGCGGTAATGAGCTATTTCTGGCCGGAGCTTGTTGATCTTGAAAAGGCAAAGACGCTCAAATCGGCATCACTTGACAACGACGGATTAGGGAAATGGCTTATGGGCGGAGAGGAGACTAAGAAGGTTGTTCCTCTCGGCTATGCGGGAAATCCGGCCGGCTATGAGAGTGTAGGACGGCATGTCGCAGAGATGATTGATTTGCAGGCCGGAGATATTGCCGGAAGAATCTGCGGTAAAAAGTGAAGGTGATGATTTCTGCAGTTAAGTTGCGGAATCGGAAAATAGGAGAAGGAAATGGGAAGAGCAGGACTGAATAAAGCTAAGGTTATTGAGGCAGCAGCAATGCTTGCAAATGATATGGGTCTTGAGGAGGTTACACTTAAAAAGCTTGCTGATACGCTGGGAATACAGACTCCGTCACTATACAGCCATATACGGAGCTTTGATGATTTGAAGGAAGGCATTATGAATTACGGCTGGAATCAGCTTGAGAAAACGATGATTAAAGAGGCTGTGGGAATAAGCGGGATAAATGCGGTCCGCGCCATGTGCAATTCCTTCTACGAATTTGCAACAGGGAATCCGGGCGTCTTTGAGGCTATGCTCTGGTATAACAAGTATAAGGACGATGACAGCAATCAGGCTACCGAGAATATGTTCTTTGTTCTGTATAAGGTTTTCGAAAGCCTTAATGTGCCCGAAAAGCTGGTTGGGCATCTGATACGTACCTTCAGAAGCTTTTTGCAGGGCTTTGCCATGCTCGTGAATAATAAAGCCTTTGGGGACAGCGCTTCGATAAAGGAGAGCTTTGACATTTCGGTTGAAATTCTCATTTTGGGCATAGAAGCTTATGTTGGCGGTGACAGGGAAGCTGCTGAAGATTAGTGTAAAAAAATAGTAAATATCAGCTTGACAGACGGAATAATGGCGAGTATAGTATACATACTGTTGGTATGTATGTGATATGATTCGGTTGGGGGCATATATGTCGAGGAATAAATATCCGGAGGAAACCTATAAACTGATTCTTGATGTTTCTGCGAAGCTTTTTCTTGAAAAGGGGTATGAAAAGACTTCTCTGCAGGACATAATTAACGGTCTCGGCGGTTTGACGAAGGGTGCCATTTATCACCATTTTGCTTCAAAGGAAGAGATACTGATTGCGGTTGTGGAGCGCATTAGCAAATCAAACAGTGAAGAGATGGCGCGTCTGCGTGATGATGATACATTAACGGGACGTGAGAAGCTTGAGCGGATGTTTTCTGATTCGCTTACCAATCCCGAGCAAAAGAATATGTTTGCGCTGACACCGAACCTTCTCGAGAACCCAAGGCTGCTTTCATACTATATGAGGACGGTTGCCTATATGATTATCCCTGAGTATATTGCTCCGGTAATCAGAGCAGGGGTTGAGGACGGTTCGATAGTAACCGACTACCCTGATGAATTGGCGGATGTTATTATGTTTCTTACCGATGTGTGGGTTAATCCTGTCATATTCAGGATGTCAGATGAGCAGATGGCACGGCGGATTATGCTGATAAATGAGCTTTTGCGGCCGATGGGGATACAGCTTATCAGCAAAGAAATGATGGCATATATGAATGAATGCAGGAAAACGGCAACCCATGAGTCATAATTGATTTACTGCTTTATTGATGTCATATAAATCTTGCAATATAAGTTTATATGACATTAAAAAACGCCGATACATACCGACGGTATGTAAATGGTGGTTAAGGAAAGGAAATGGTTATTAATATGTGGAATAAGAATTTTGTTATGGTAGTTATAGGGCAGATTATTTCCCTGTTCGGTAATGCAATACTGAGATTTGCATTACCGATTTATCTGCTGAATGTTACAGGATCTGCGCTACTTTTCGGTGTGGTAAGTGCGTGCGCCTTTATACCGATGATTGTGTTGTCTCCCGTGGGCGGAATTATTGCGGATAGGGTTAATAAGCGCAATATAATGGTAGTGCTTGATTTTATGACGGCGGGACTTGTTATTGTTGTCCTTGTGCTTTTGGAGGGAGTAAATCCCGTTACGCTGATATTTGCGGCATTATTTGTTTTATACGGAATTCAGGGAACGTATCAGCCGGCGGTTCAGGCAAGCATCCCGATACTGTTACCGGCTGACCGCATTATGCAGGGCAATGCAGTAGTTAATCTGGTAAGCTCCTTTTCGGGGCTTCTCGGTCCTGTTATCGGAGGCTCGCTGTTCGGATTTTTCGGAATAACCTCAATACTCTATGTAAGCGGAATATGCTTCTTCATTTCGGCTGTTATGGAAATCTTTATTACGATTCCCTTTGAAAAGCGAAAGGCAGAAGGGAATATTTTCGCGACCGGCTTTTCGGATATGAGAGACTGCTTCCGGTATATGCGTAAGGATCAGCCGCTGATACTGCGTTTTTCCTTTGCTGTTGCAGCAATTAATCTTATTCTGAGTGCCCTGATGATTATAGGACTTCCGATAATTGTGACACAGATGCTCGGCTTTGACAGTGAGAAGGCAAATGTTTTATACGGCTATGCTGAAGGTGCTATGGGATTTGGCTCTCTTGCGGGTGGTATGGGAGCCGGTCTGCTTGCCGGAAAGATTAAGGCAAGGAGCGGATACCTGCTGCTGATTGTGGATGCACTGCCTCTTTTTCCGATTGGGGCCGTATTGGCATTTTCAATTCAGGGAATCCCCGCCTACATAATCATTATGATAAGCTGCTTTATTATGATGTTCCTTGCAACGCTGTTTTCGGTACAGATAATGTCATATCTGCAGATGATTGTTCCGTCCGAGCTGCTCGGAAAGGTTATATCCTGTGCAATGTGTGTCGGAATGTGCGCAACCCCGCTCGGTCAGGCAGTTTACGGCACCTTATTTGAGGTAATGGAAAGAAATGTATACATTGTGTTCTTTATAGCGGCAGTATTAATTATCGGACTTGCGCTGATTATGAAAAAATCATTTGTAAGGCTGGCTGAGGTAGTCGAAAAATAAGTAAAAAAGCATAGTGTAAAAATCAGAAAAAAGTTGTACAGGAGCAGGGGATGTTATAAAATGGAGATATAAATTATCGGAGGTGAACTATGTACCGGGCATCAGATGAAAGATATAGCTCTATTGAATATAACAGATGCGGAGGCAGCGGACTTAAGCTTCCGGCAGTATCCTTAGGTCTGTGGCACAATTTTGGTGATACATCAGCTTACGGAAACATGAAGCAGATGATATTTACGGCTTTTGATAACGGAATAACGCATTTTGATCTGGCGAATAATTACGGACCGGCACCGGGAAGTGCCGAAGCCAATTTCGGACGTATATTAAGTGAGGAATTCGGACACTATCGTGATGAGGTTATTATCAGCACAAAGGCCGGTTACGATATGTGGGAGGGTCCCTACGGAAACTGGGGAAGCAGAAAATATCTGCTTGCAAGTCTGGATCAGAGTCTTATTCGAATGAAGCTTGATTATGTTGATATTTTCTATCATCACAGGATGGACCCTGACACTCCGCTCGAGGAGACAATGGGCGCTCTTTCACAGGCAGTGTTAAGCGGAAAGGCGCTGTATGTCGGCCTTTCAAACTATGACGGAGCAACTCTTGAAAGGGCGGAGGCGATACTTAAAGAGCTTCATTGTCCGTTTGTAATAAATCAGAACAGATACTCGATTTTTGACAGAACAATTGAAAATAATGGGCTGAAGGAGACCTCACACAGACTTAAGAAGGGTATAATTGCATTCAGTCCGTTAGAGCAGGGAATGCTTTCGGACCGATATCTTAATGGGATTCCTGAGGACAGCCGCGTAAAGACGGATGGCAGGTTCCTGAAGGGAAGCATGATTACTCCTGAACGCCTGAAGCAGATTACAGAGCTTAATAAATTAGCGGCTGAACGCGGGCAGAAGCTTGCCGAGATGGCACTGAGCTGGATACTGCGTGACGGAATTGTCACCTCGGTACTGGTGGGGGCATCAAAGCCCGAGCAGATTCTTACCAATATTAAAGCAGTAAAGAATACCTCGTTCTCAGAAGAGGAATTGAAGCTTATTGATGAGATTTCACTATAGGTTTAGTACGGAAAGGGTATGGGGATTAGTGTGAAAAATCATATATTATGATTTTTCGCAACTAACTATCGGTTAGTTTGGCTATCTTGTTTCTGAGCGAAAACAAATAGCCATTGCGATATTCCTCGCGACAAGTCGCTCAGAAATGGGGATTAGTATGGACAGAAAATATGCGTTTGTTACGGGAACGGATCACGGAGTTGGTTTTGCACTTGCGGCGGAGCTTGTAAAAAGAGGCTATTATGTAATTGCTGCCCGCCATCGTACGGAGAAGGACAGGATAGATGAGCTGTGCGACAGCTGTCCGGACAGGCTGACGGCAATTCAGCTTGATATCGGAAGTGACGCCAGCGTTGCTGAAATGAAGCAGAAGGTGACAGGGCTTGTACCCTGTCTTGACCTGATAATAAATAACGCGGGTGTTTTGGGCGACATTGAAAAGGAGCTCGGTGGCGAGCTTGATTTTGACGAGATGCTCAGGGTAATAAATGTAAATGCGCTCGGAGCGCTTCGAGTGACGAATGCGTTGTCGGGCTTATTACTGGCAGGAAATGATAAAACAATTATCAATATATCCTCTGAGGCGGGAAGCATTGCAGACTGCGAGAGGGAGGCCTGGTTCGGATACTGTATTTCCAAAACAGCAAATAACATGCAGTCCGCACTTGTACATAACAGGATACGTAAGGAGGGCGGAAGAGTTGTTGCGGTGCATCCGGGGCATGTGGCAACCTATATGCGCGGACATCTTGATACAACCGCAAGGCTGACACCGGAGGAATCTGCCGCCGGCATTTTAAAGGTAGTTCTTGACGGAGACCTTGCAGTATCTGAGAGACCTGCATTTGTTGATTATTCGGGTGAGTTTTTACCGTGGTAACAGAAGATTTGGGGGATTACGATGAAGAAATTGCTTATATTGGGTAATTATGAGGATGCGATATATCATCCGTTTACGGGTGTGGATGAGTGCCTTATGTCAATTTTCAGCGGATTCGATACCGAATGTACTTCTGACTTAAGCAGACTGACTCAAATCGAAAGCGAGGGTTTTAGCGGAGTTGTTTCCTATCTTGATATCTGGAACGGATGCCCCTCGTGTGAAGAGGCAGAGGCACTTGACAAATTTATTGAGCACGGCGGTGCTCTTTTGGTGCTGCATAACGGGATAAGCCTGCAGAGCAGTGAGAAGCTGCGTTTACTGATGGGCGGAGCCTTTGTTTCACATCCCGCCATGGAGGAAATTAAGCTTAAGCCAATGCCGCATGCGATAACCGAAGGATGCCGGGATTTCGTATTGCTTGAGGAGCCGTATCAGTTTGATATGACGGATGATAATAAAGAGATTTTTCTTTCCTACGAGTATCGCGGTGATGATTATACAGCAGGCTGGTGCAAGACGGTCGGCAGGGGAAGAGTTGCCTTTCTTATGCCGGGACATACACCTGAGATTTTTAAGAATTCCGCATATGCGGAGCTGATAAAGAGAAGTATGAACTGGTGCCTTGCTGCTGAATAGTGAACAGGCAGCAAAGACAAGGAGATTTGATGGAAAATATAAGAGTTGCGCTGCTCCAGCTGCAATCAGCCGGTACAACCGCAGAAAATCTTAATAAGGGACTGGAATACTGTCGCAGGGCTAAGGAGCTTGGTGCCGATATTGCGCTGTTTCCCGAAATGTGGAGCTGCGGCTACAGTATTCCCGATGATATTGATACGCTAAGGTCACTGGCGGTTTCAAAGGACGGAGAATTTGTTTCTGCTTACAAAAGTCTTGCGAGAGAGCTTAATATGGCAGTCGGAATAACCTTCCTTGAGGATTACGACCCGCTGCCGCGTAATACGATATGTCTTATTGACCGATTCGGGAATGAGGTATATACATATGCGAAGGTTCATACCTGTGATTTTGGTGATGAAATAAGACTGACACCCGGTGAGGATTTTTATGTCGCTGATTTGGACACGGCAAAAGGAAATGTCAGGGTGGGCAGTATGATATGCTATGACAGGGAATTCCCGGAGAGTGCGAGGGTACTGATGCTTAAGGGGGCGGAGCTGCTTCTTGTTCCGAATGCCTGTCCCATGGAAATAAACAGGATTTCGCAGCTGAGAGGAAGAGCATACGAGAATATGCTCGGAATCGCAACGGTAAATTATGCGGAGGGTCAGCCTGACTGTAACGGTCATTCCACGGCATTTGACGGAATTGCGTACAGACCGCAGGATACGGGCTCGAGAGATACTCTGATTATAGAGGCTGATGAATCTGAAGGAATTTTTCTTGCGGATTTTCCGATTGATGAGATTCGTGAATATCGCAGCTGCGAGGTACACGGAAATGCGTACAGGCGTCCGCAAAAATACGGCTTATTGGTTTCCGATGAGGTTAGTGAACCCTTTATACGGGAACGTCGTTGATTTGACAGGCATTATTGGTGAAGAGAGGTGAACATATGCTGTGTCATATGATAATTGATTTAAGTGTTTTACTCTGTACAGGATCTGATGGGACGAAGCCTGTATAGAGTATTCGATATTTCGTCCGCATTGGATTCTTTAATTAGTATAAAATGAAATATAAGGAGAGAATTCAATGGATAACAAATTCAAAAGATATATAGTATTTTGGTTTAGTCAGGCATTATCACAGTTAGGCAGCTCAATGACGGGCTTTGCCCTTGTGCTATGGGCCTATGAGCAGAAAGGCTCAGCGATGACAGTGTCGCTGATGTCATTTTTTAATTATCTTCCGTACATAATAGTAAGTCTGTTTGCAGGCGCATTTGTTGATAATCATAATAAGAAGCGCATTATGCTGGCAGCTGACAGTATAGCGGCTCTATGCTCATCGTTCGTATTCATGATGAGTCTGGGAAACGGACTTTCAATATGGATGATTTATATCGTTAATTTTATACTTGGTTTTATGAATGCATTTCAGGGACCGGCATCGGCAGTTGCCGTCGGAAGGATTGTTCCGAAGGAGCGAATTGAGCAGGTAAGCGGCCTGAATTCGTTTTCGGGTAATCTTGTAGCTGTTCTGGCACCTGTTTTTGCGGGTGCACTGTATAAGACAGCCGGACTTAAGCTTATTCTTGCAATAGACCTGGCAAGCTTTGTGTTTGCCTTTTTAGTATTGCTCATTGTCCTTAGGATTCCTGAGGAAGCACATGCGAGGACAGAAAAGAAGTCAGTGCTGGCAGGCTGCAGGGAGGGCTTTGTTTATCTTCGGCATAACCGCGGTATTTTCTTGATTATTATTACGATGGCGCTTTTGAATTTCTTCTCGCGCCTGACCTATGAAAATATCATGTCTCCAATGCTGCTGGCAAGGAGCGGAAATGACGGTGTGGTGCTTGGTATAGTTAACGCGGCTGTCGGTATAGGCGGAATAGCCGGCGGAATTATTGTTTCCACGGGAAAGATCAGGGCAAAGAGTGCCGGTATGATTTATATATCCGCAATGCTTTCCTTTTTACTCGGGGATGTGCTTATGGGTGCCGGAAGAAATGCGGCATTCTGGGTGATTGCCGGTGTTGCCGCAAGTCTGCCGATTCCGTTCATCAATGCGGGACAAATGAGTATCCTTTACAGGAATGTTCCGCAGGAGATACAGGGACGTGTATTTGCCGTGAGAAATGCGCTTCAGTTCAGCTCAATTCCGCTCGGAATAATTCTGGGAGGCTTTCTTGCCGATTATGTATTTGAACCGTTTATGCTGACGGACAATGCGGTGGCAAGGCTTTTGCAGGCTGTTGTCGGAACGGGAGCCGGAAGCGGAATGGCTGTTATGTTTCTGTGCACTGGTACACTTGGCTGCCTGTCCAGCTTTATTTTTTACAGGCAGAAGGATATACAAAGGCTGTAAAAATGGATAGCAGCTTCGGAATGGGGAATAGTATGAGTAAGAGTATTAATGATGTTTTTGACTTAGACGGTGAGCAGCCTCAAAATATGCCGGAACCGGCGGATAAGGAGCCTGAGCTTTGGGATGCGTATTATCCTGATGGCACCCCGGCGGGAGTGAAGCTTATACGCGGAGAGCAAATTCCGGCTGAGTACAGACATGTGGTTGTGGATGTTTTTGTTGAGCACACCGACGGCTCTCTGCTTTTAATGCAAAGAGACCTGAATAAACCGAATTATCCCGGCTGCTGGGAGTTCGGAGCAGGTGGCTCCGTGCTGGCAGGTGAAGAGTTTGAAGCGGCAGCCGTCCGCGAGCTTTTTGAGGAGACCGGGATTACCGGCAGAAATATGAAGCTGATGCATACGATTGTTACGTATGAAACAATATATAAGGGATTTTTATGCATTACTGATGCAGAAAAGGACAGCGTAAGGCTTCAGGAGGGCGAAACGATAGCCTACAGATGGATTTCGAAGGATGAGGTTTCGGACATTATGAAAAACGGTAATCTTGCATCCTCCGTACGAAAAAGATGGGAAGGCTATATAAGCTCAAGATTTAACGTTAACTAAAATTAATGCAGGTATCTGTTATCCGACGTACCATGGCAAATTTGCGAATGGTACAGGAAACAGATACCTGCTTTTTCATTACTTATATTACCTGAATATATCAGGCAGAAGCGGAATTCTTCTTAAATATACGTTTTAGCTTTGCGAGACGCTTTTGACGTTTTTCCTTGTTTGCAAGTCGCTCACCTAAATCACGTCCGCCGACTCCGTATACGAGATAAAGAATGATTCCGGAAACCAGCATGATAAATACGGTTGATGCGCAGCGTCTTCCGGAGGCGTTGACATTGTAGCCGTAAAGACCTTCCTCGGCGCACATGCTCTGGATTACCATTGCATAGCTTGTGCCGTAGGAGCTTGCAAAGGTTGCCGACATATCGTACTCCGTAAACAATGCATTAAAGTTGAGTGCAAATACCGCGAGTACACTAGGCAGTATAATCGGCAGCTTGACCTTCAGGAAGGTCAGAATGCTGCTGGCGCCGAGATTCTTTGCGGCGTCCTCAAGCTCTTCATCAATTGCATAGAAGGCTGCTTTTATCATTCTCAGTGAGAACGGCAGCTTGACAATCGTATATGCAAGTATTATCAGCAGCCGGACCATATCCTGATAGTACAGGTTCGTATTGCCGACATACCATATCGAATCACTGTTAAAATACGTTCGGTATGAGTAGCATACCAGAATGGTCGGCAACAGCCACGGGAACAGGAGACAGTATTCAAGTACAATACTTCGCTTTTTCTTCTTATGCTTAAAGATATAGTTGCACGCAATGACGACTATGATGCAGGCAAGAAGCGCTGCCAGTATCGACATAATAAAGCTGGTACTGATGCCGCCGAGAGTGGCATCGTTTGAAAACAGACCGGATATCGAGCCCTCACGTGTTTTGTAGGTTCCGCGGGAGGTAAGATATTCGTAGTCCTGTGTTCCGAAATAGTTAATAAGCGTAAATTCGCTTAAGTCAATTCTCTTCATACGGATTGACTTATAGCTCTGGAACGAGAAAATTACTATCATGACAACCGGTGTCATGTATATGATGAAGAGTATATATGCATAGATATGTGCGAGCACATTTGCAACCGGATTCGTAATTTTCTGCTTCTGGAGCTTTGCTTTCGTTTTGGAAACCGAAAGATAGTGTCCCTTTCTCTCGTAGGAAGAAAGAATGCTCAAAAGTACAATTGTAAATAATGCAAGTATTATTGAAAGCAGGGCAGCTCTGGCCTGAGGGAATGCCTCGTCAGCAACGGAAGAGCCTGCCAGACGCACGATTTCCGGATTGATTGAGTCATAGCCGAGCAGTGTAGGCGCTGACATTGCACATAAGCCGGTAATGAATGTCATAACCGTTAATGAAAACATTGTCGGAACCAGTGTGGGGAAAACAACCTTAAGCAGAACCTTAAAGGGCTTTGCTCCCATATTCCTTGCGGCCTCAATCGTATTGTAGTCAATGCCGCGGATGGCATTACGAAGGAAAAGCGCATGGTTACTTGTACAGGCGAAGGTCATGGTAAACAAGACCGCGTTAAAGCCTGAAAACCATTCGGTGTTCATTCCGGGGAAGGACTCTGCCATAAGCGAGGTAAGGATACCGTCGTTCTGATAGAGGAAAAGATATCCCGTAACAAGTGCAACACCACTGTAAATCAGGGTGGTCATATATCCGAGTCGAAGAATACGCGCACCCTTAATGTCGAAATATTCAGTGAGAAGTACGATGGAAACACCGACTACGTTAACCGTAACAATAAGACAGAGAGCCAGCTTAAGTGAATTCCATACATAGGTTCCCATGTTTCCTGCGAAGAAGAACTTAATTACGGCAAACGGGTCAATATTTCCTTCGGCGTCCCTTTCCGTAAAAATGCTTGTAAGTGTGTTCAGGCAGGGCAAAAGCATGAAGCCCAGGAACAGATAGAGGAAAGAGGCGATGCCGATAAACTTAATAAGAAAATCGGCACGCAAATATCTTGCTTTTACCTGATTCATAGCTGATTACACCTCCTGATCTTCGTTTGTAGGTGCATATGACATGACATCCTTGGGATTCAGGACTATGTTAACCTGCTGATTAGGTTCGTATATATTGACTCCGTCGTTTTTCTCGATAACCTTAATAATCTGCGAATTAAGCTTGATGTAATACTTTATGTAGAGACCGTAGTATTCACGCTTCTGTACGATGCCGGGAAGTACGGTTTCACCCTGCTGGGGAGCTGTATTAACATGAATACGCTCAAGACGGATATAGTTGTGATTTGAGTTATTAAGCGAAGCGCCGGCAGCGTTCATTGCATCAACAACCTCACCTGACAGGCGGTTGATATCACCGATAAAGTTGCAGACGAATTCGGTTGATGAATGATTGTATACTTCATTGGGTGTACCGATCTGCTCGATATAGCCCTTGTTGAATACTGCGATACGGTCTGAAAGCGTTAAGGCTTCTTCCTGATCATGTGTAACGTAGATGGTGGTAATTCCGAAATCCTCCTGCATCTTCTTGAGCTCATTACGAAGCTGGACACGCAGCTTTGCATCAAGGTTACTGAGAGGCTCATCCATACATATGATTGCGGGACCGGTAACGAGGGCACGTGCAATGGCAACTCGCTGCTGCTGACCGCCGGAAAGCTGTGAAACGGCTTTCTTTAACTGATCGTCCGTAAGGTCAACCTTTTTTGCAATATCGCGGACCTTTTCGTCGATCTCCTTTTTCTTTAATTTCTTAACCTTTAATCCGAAAGCGATGTTATCGTATACGGTCATGGTAGGGAAAAGAGCATAGCTCTGAAAAACTATACCAATGTTACGGTTCTCAATCGGAACCTTTGTAATGTCCTTGCCGTTGGCAACAACAGTTCCGGATTCGGGCTCGATGAAGCCTGTAAGTGTACGAAGGGTTGTTGTTTTTCCGCAGCCGGAGGGGCCGAGGAAGGTAAAGAACTCACCCTCCTTTACATGAACGTTGATATTGTGCAGTGCCGTAAAATCACCGAATTTTACAACAATGTTATTGAGCTTTATCATAAGAGGAAACTCCTTTTCGGAATGATATTAATATATATGGCGAGCCGCTTGTCGACTCGCCATATTTACGATGTGATTTGTACGAAAAATTCCGTGACCGTATTAGTTAGCAGACTGTGTAAGAGTTGACCAGTCAAGGCTGTCCCAATCGGGCTCAGCTACTGCCTTGCTTGCATCTGCCCAGTAGAAGCCAAGGTTAGTCATAATATTTGTCCACTCACTTGAATGTGCTGAAACATACTCAGCATAGGTCATATCTGTACCCTCGATTTTGTTTAATGCGAAGTTCTTTAATGTGTAAATCTCCGGTACTCCGTCAGGATAAAGGATTGAAGCTGCTACAGTGTTGCAGGGATAAGAATCGAATTCCTCGCCCCATGCAGCCTGTACGTCAGCAGAACCAAACCACTCAGCAAAAGCCTTAACAGCTTCTGTTTCCTCAGCGCTACGGCCGGCCTTATCAAGAATTCCGATATACTCAGCAATGTAGTAGGTTCCGTCTTCAATGTTAACAAGTGCCCAGTTCTCAGGCTTCATTGTACCCTTTAAAGGTGTTTCTGAGCTGTCTGCTGCAGCGTCGATGCTTCCGTAAAGTGATGATGAATAGAAGCATGTAACCTGAACCTCACCCTTGTTTAAAGGTGTGAAGCCGTATTTGTAATCATCTCCGCCGCTCTTACCGTTCTCACAGAACTTCCAGAGGGTCTTCCAGCCGTCAACTGAAACTCCGCCTGCAGGTGATGAAGGGTCTACAAATGAATAGAGCATAGCAGCATTGATGTTTGAGTTTGTTGTTCCGCCGACCTTGTTCTGACGATACCAGGTGTAACCGCAATCAACGATCTCTGCCCAGTGCTTGAAGTTTAAGGTCTTTCCGTTTGTTCCGATTTCGTCGTTACGATAGAGCATTAAGATGTTCTGGATTACAAGACCGTAAGCCTTACCGTCATATTTGAAATCGCCTACTTCGCCGGCCCATGAAGGGGTCCAGTCAAGAAGCTTAAGATTCTCATAGGTATTTCCTACAAGCTGGCTCCAACGTGTTTCATTAAGACCAAAGATAAGGTCTCCGTCCTTGTTCTCGTTTGCAGCCTGAATAGCAGCAACGTCACCGGAAATAACACTGTTGTCATCGATTGAAATAGTGAAGCCTGCATCCTTTGCTTCGTTAATTAACCAGGTAGTACGCTCTGTTGAGTTTGAATTTGAGTAAATACGGATTGTGTAGTCTGAATAATCCTTCTTACTCTCCGAAGAGCTGCTCTGTGAACTTTCTGAACTGCCCTTGCTGTTTGAGCTTTCAGATGTCTCCGATTTGCTTCCGCATGCAACAAGTGAAATTACCATTACTGCGCAAAGAAGCATTGCAATTAATTTTTTCATAATATCCTCCATTAGTGATAAGAATTTTCTTACTACGTTTATATTATACTTAACGGTACCGGGAAAAGGGAACCCGACAAAACTGCAATAATCAATGTTATTCTGTCGTAGTGCATAAATTTTGGGTCCGGAAATGCTGAATTATGTACATAATGCCTTATAAATTATGAATACAGCCGGAGAAATAGAAAGGATAAATAAACCGTATAAATGTGAAGCGTACATTTACCGGCAGGGTAATTGCTTGTGGAAAAAAAGGGGTGTCTGTGATAGAATCAGGTAATGGGGGTGCTTATGAAAAAATTGATTTGTATAATTGGTGCGGTTTTGCTGCTTATGGGCTGCAGTGCTGAGGAGTACGGAATACCAAAGGCTCCGTCGGAGGATAACCGCCTTGTAATATATACACCGTATTCCGAGGAGGTATATGCGCCTCTGGTTAAGGAATTTGAAGAGAGAACGGGTATATGGGTTGAAATACATACGGGGAGTGTTTCTGAGTTTATCGGACGCTTAAAGAGTGGTGAAGAGACCTGCGACGTCATCTTTGGAGGAACAGGAGATATATTTGAGACGGAGGCTGCCTTGTTTGAAGAGTATTATGTGAGCAGACGCGGTGAAATATCTCCGGAATATCTTACGGAGAGCGGGATATGGACGCCTTTTTCCGGGAATCCCCCGGTGCTTGTATATAATCCGAAGCTTGTAAGAAATAATCCTCCGACCGGCTGGGAGGATCTCATTGACCCGGTATGGTCGGGAAAGATTGCCTTTGCCGATCCTTTGCAGTCTTCACTCGGGTATAATGCGCTTACAATGCTGCAGCAGCTGATGCCTGAAGGCGGGCAGCTTGCTGAGCATTTGTCGGAGAATATCGGAGAAGTCTTGCAGGACTCCTCCGATGAGGTAGTAAAGGAAATTGCGAACGGTAATTATTATGTCGGTGTTGCCTATGAGGAGACGGTACTCAGGGGCTTGCAAAAGGGTTATGATATAATGCTTGTATATCCCGACGAGGGCAGCTTTGCAATTGTTGACGGACTTGCGATAGTTTCGGGAAGCAGTCACAGGGAAAATGCCGAAAGCTTTATTGAATTTGCCGTATGTGAGGATGTACAGCGGTACATTTCGCAGAATTTATACCGCAGACCGGTATACGGCGGAGAGCTTTTTAATAATGGCGGGAAAGGAATGGAATAGGCAATGAGGGCATGGATAAGACGTTCGTTCCGTAACCGTATTTTTGTTACGATTCTTTTGATAACCCTGCTTCCGCTGCTGCTGTGCACGGTAGTAATGATGCAGGTGCAGATGCAGAGAAGTGAGACCGGTATGGCAGAGCAGGCAGGTCAGGAGCTGCTTCGTGCCGAGGCAAAATTTGAAGGGCTAATGACAAGCTTTGGAGATATAGCTGACGGGCTGTGCAGCAATACCATGATGCACAGTGCCCTGAGAAGAGAAAACAAGAGCTCACATGTTGCGTATCAGCTTATGTTCCGAATGACGGACGACATGCGTGAATATGCGAAATTCGAAATATTCGACAGGAACGGCAGCTGCCAGTATTCTACCGATAATTCAATACCTCCGGCAGAGCTTGAGCCGGGCTGGGGAATACTTTATGCGGCGGGAAATTCGCAGGAGCTTGTATATCGGAGCGGTACGGGCGGCGGACTTGTGGCTGCACGCGCCATACGCGAATACTCCGGAGATATTCTTGGGTATGTTGTTATCTCTATGAACAGAGAGAATTTTGATCTTCTCCTGTCAGATATCTACAGTCCCGCAAACAGCATCATGGTGCTTGATAAATACTGGTATCCCGTTTACCTTGCGCAGCCCGTGCTTGCGGATACAACAGTATCGGTGCTTCGCTCACAGCTGCTTGCAAATGAACAGCTTACGGATGTAACGGGTGAATGTAACTATATTACCGAATATCAGGAGAAGACCGGCTTTACCTTTATTCTTAAGCAGCCTAAGGTGTTTACGGACACTGTTAGAGATACGATTTTCTTTGTAAGTACATTTATGGGTGTAATATGTCTTGCTCTTTGTATGTGGGCTTCATGGAGACTGAGCAGGCATCTTGCCAGTCCGGTTCACAGGCTTGATGCGGCAATGGGTGAGGTTCAGAAGGGCAATTTTGATGTCTATGTGAAATCCTCAAGAGAGGATGAGCTGGGACATCTTGCCGACAGCTTTAATTTGATGGCCGAGGAGTACCGGAAGAATCTCAAACGTACGGTTGAGCACCAGAAGGAGATAAATGCTACGCAGCTGCGAATGCTTCAGGCACAGCTTAATCCGCACTTTTTATATAACACTCTCGATTCAATCAAGTGGATGGGAGTTTCAAACGATGCGTCGAGGGTTGCTGACATGGCGACAAGTCTGGCGGTTTTATTAAGGGCAGGAATTTCGGGCAGTGAATTCATAACCCTGTCAGAGGAGCTGGAGCTCATAGAAAAATATATAGCTATTCAGGCAATCAGATTTGAGGACCGGTTTACCTATGAAACAGATGTTGCGGAAAAGTATCAGAGCTGCCTTGTTCCGAAGCTTGTGCTGCAGCCGCTGGTTGAAAACTCGATTATACACGGTATATCCGAGTCGGAGTTTGGATACATAAAGCTGAGTGCGGTTGAGAATGACGGTGATCTGGTTATTTCGGTATCTGATAACGGCTGCGGAATTCCGGAGGAAATATTGTCACAGCTTAACGATCAGGGAAAAAGAATTCCCGGGCAGCATCTTGGGCTGTTTAATGTCAGCAGCATAATACGTCTTTATTTTGGAGATAAATACGGTATTACGGCAGAATCCGAGCCGGGTAACGGAAGCTGTATAAGGGTTCGGCTGCCGATACAGAGGGAGGAAAAGCATGCTTAAGGTTTTGGTTGTGGATGATGAATCACTGGTAAGAAGAGGAATTGTGCTTGGTGTTGACTGGACCTCGATGGGCTGTGTGGTTGTCGGCGAAGCCTCAAACGGTGAGGAAGGCATTGAAGCTGTTGAGAAATATAATCCCAATCTCATTATTTCCGATATCAGGATGCCGCGTATGGATGGTATTGAAATGATGTTTGAACTGAGAAAAAGAGGCTGCGATGCGCATGTGATTATGCTCACGGCATATGATGACTTTAATTATGTAAGGAGCGCGCTTCAGTTTGGAGCAGTGGACTACCTCCTTAAGCCGTTCCAAAATCAGGAGCTTGTTGCGATTATTAACAGGATTCTTGAGAAGGAGCAGAATAAATCATCAATGAAGCCGCAGGACATGCTTCCGCTGGTTAAGGGTGATAAGAGCAAATATGTGCTTGAAGCACTTAATTACATTGCAGAGCATTATAATGATAATGATATCAGCATTACGCCGATTGCAGGGTCACTCGGAGTAAGCGAAAGCCACTTAAGCCATGTTTTCAAAAAGGAAACCAGTTATACGATTATCGGCTATCTTACCCGGTACAGAATACATATTGCGATGAAGCTTCTGCAGGACTGCCGCCATAAGGTATACGAGGTATCCGAGATGGTCGGCTACAGGGATGTTGCTTATTTTGGCAGTACCTTTAAAAAGCTTGTAGGTGTATCACCGTCCGAATATCAGGACAGGTGCAGATAATTTACTCTGTCAGCTGAGCTGAAGCCAGCTTTCAAAAATGTTACACAGCTTTGAGGCTGATTCCATATCGGGCATTTCCGCAAAGATACGGAGCAGGGGCTCTGTTCCTGAGAATCTTGTGACTACCCAGCCTCCGTTTTTAAAATATACCTTGCAGCCGTCAAGATAGGAAACACGTTCGGTTTCAAAAGGAAATTCGGGAAGCTCCTTCTTTACCATGAGTAAATCAAGGATTTCTTCCTTTCTTGCCTGACTGAATTTATAATCGCGCTCTTCCATAAAAATATTGCCGTAGGTGTTTCGTATTTCCTGCATGATTTCGGAAAGCTTCTTGCCGGTTTTGGCAATCATTTCAACAAGGAGGCATGCAGCATATATTCCGTCCTTTCCGCTGATGTGTCCGCGAACGGTAAGACCTCCGGAGGATTCTCCGCCGATAACGGCATTTGTTTCTTCCATTTTCGATGAAATATGCTTAAAGCCTACGGGAACCTCATGGCATTCCTGTCCGAAGCCCTGTGCGATGCGGTCAAGGGTGTGAGTTGTTGCAAGATTACGGACAACGGGGCCGGTTTCGTTTTTATATTTAACAAGATAATAATAAAGCAGAACGAGAATATCATTCGGATGAAGGAAGCGTCCGGTATCATCAATAACTCCGATACGGTCCGCGTCACCGTCGGTGGCAACACCGATGTCGCAGTGCCAGTCAATTACAGTGTTCTGCAGTGAACGCAGTGTATCGGCGGTAGGTGCGGGAAGCTTTCCTCCGAACAGGGTATCATGACGCTCGTGAATTGAGAAAACCTCACAGCGTGCGGTGTGAAAAATAGTAGAAAGCGAGGTTTCGCTTACACCGTACATGGGGTCAATTGCAACCTTAAGATTGCTGCGTCTTATTGCATCTGTGTCAATTGCTGAAATTACATAATCAAGATACTCATTGAGAGGATAGATTTCCTGTATAAGTCCTTTGCTCAGTGCTTCGGAATATTCAACCGATGAAACAGAGTTGTTCGGCTCAACTTCGGCAATGTATCGTTCGATGTCGGCTGTCTGAATCTCATTTGCGTCGCGTCCGCCCTCGGTGAAAACCTTTATTCCGTTATATAGTGCCGGATTATGACTTGCCGTTATCATAAGTCCGTAAGGGAAATTGTGCTCCTTAACATAATACATGATAAGGGGAGTGGGAGCAGACTTATTTACCAGATAAGCCGTGATATTGTTTGCGGCAAAAACCTGACCTGCCCACTGCATTGCTTCCTTAGAGAGGAATCTGCGGTCATAACCGATAACAATCCCTTTTTCATGGTTGTTTTCACAAATCATTTTATTGCAAACAGCCTGCGCAAGAATCTGAATGTTTTTCTTTGTAAAATCATCTCCGATAATCGCGCGCCAGCCTCCGGTTCCGAATTTTATCATGGTTTCACCAGCCCTTTCTTTGTCATTTGAATAATTTGTATTATATTTTTTATCAAAAGCAATTGCAATTCTGCAATCCTGCTATTATTATTTAAAATCAGTTTTATTTGGTTTGTCTGGAGGTAAAGATGCAGGTATTTATTTCATACTCATCAAAGGATACCGAGGTTGCGCAAAGGCTGTGCAAAGCTCTTGAGGACAGCGGGAGCCGGTGCTTTATTGCATTCAGGGATATCAGACCCGGTATGTCATATGCAGAGGAGATAATTAACGGAATTGACAGCTCCTTTGCCGTTGTCCTGCTGTTGTCGGAGAATTCAAACAGCTCACCCCATGTGCTGCGGGAGATTGAAAGGGCCGTAAGCAAGCGTGTGCCGGTAATTGTATACCGGATGGCGGAAGTGAGTATGTCAAAATCCATGGAGTATTTCCTGTGTCCGAATCAGTGGCTTGATGCAACGCCTGAGGATGATTTTTCAAAGATAATATATTTTATTAATGAGCTTAAGTCGGGTAATATCAGCTCCGCATGCGTGGCGGATTTTAAAGAGGGCCGTCCCGTGAATGTAATTGCCGGCGGGAAGGGCTTTGTGCAGGGGCAGCAGAAGCAGATAAGAAGCAGAAGGATAGTGTTAGGGGCTGTATTTGTATGTGTCGCTATTGCGGCTGTAGTTGCGGTGATTTTGCTTTCACGCGGAGGATTTGATGCAGAAAATGAAAATACCGTGGAAAATACCGTGGAAAATACCGTGGTGAATGATATTACATCTGCGGAAGAGATTACTGAGCCGGCTGTTACCGAAGAGGTCAGAATCCCGGCAGCGGTAAAGGTAGGAGAGACTGTTACCTTTGGCAGCTATAACGGCGAAGAAATAGAATGGAGAGTATTGCGCATATCAGAGGACGGAGCAAAGGCGGTACTTGTTTCCTCGTATATTCTTACCATGAAGGCATTTGATGCTGCAGAGGGCGGAGAATATAATGAGTATGACGGAAAAAGCTATTGGGGTAGAGACACTGAAGCAAATACAAATCTCGAGCTTCAGGTACTTGTAAGAGGAAGCAGCAGCTGGGAAGACTCAAACATAAGAGCCTGGCTCAATTCGGAGCGCGAGGTCGTTGAATACTCAGGTCAGGCACCCGTTATGAGGGCGATGAGTGAGCACAAGAACGGGTATAATACCGAGAGAGGTTTTTTGAACGGATTTACGGACGAGGAGAGGGCTGCCATTGTTGAAACAGAGATAAAGACAGCGGGGAATGCACTCTCTAAGGAGGATATAATAACAACAAACGATAAGGTATTTCTGCTTTCTGCTGATGAGCTTGGCTGGTTTGATGAAGCCGGGATAAGTAAATATACGGTTCCCACACAGGCAGCGCTTGAGCAGGACCAGAGTAACTGGTATGAGGTTTGGGTTGATTCCTACGGAGTTAAGGAATATGACTGGTGGCTGCGTGAGCCTGTTGCGGAAAAGGCCAGTGCTTGTCATATTGTAGGAACGGGATATACCGAGCAGGTATTGTTCGAGGCAAATGCGGGGCTTGAAGGATACGGAATCAGACCTGCCGTTACAGTTGATTTGTATGCGGATTGTTTTCAATAGAAGTTTTGCTTCGGAGCTTATGACTAATATATGTGCACGAATACCGGTCTGCCGGGCAGTGGGTGTGCGGAAATGAGGATTAAATGAGATTAAGGGATTTGCTGCAGTTCAATCGCATAGTGGTACAATGCCACGACAATCCGGATGCTGATGCAATTGCATCGGGCTTTGGCGTTTATACTTACCTTAAGGATAACGGAAAGGATGCCAGACTCGTATACGGAGGAAGAAGCAGGATTACTAAAAGCAATTTATGTCTTATGGTGTCAGAGCTTGAAATTCCGATTGAATATGTTAAGGAGCTGGATAAGCCTGAGCTGCTTGTTACGGTAGACTGCCGATACGGTGAGGGCAATGTGACACGCTTTGAAGCGGAACAGATTGCGGTGATAGACCATCACCAGATAAGCGGAGTTCTGCCGGAGTTGAATGTTGTGCACAGTAACAGAGGCTCATGCTCAACAATTGTCTATGAGCTGCTGCACCGGGAGGGCATCGATGTAAATAACGACAGGAGGCTGGCTACGGCCCTGTATTACGGTCTGATGACGGATACCAATAATTTTAATGAAATTTCGCATCCGGCAGATAAGGATTTGCGTGATGATACGGCCTTTGACAGAAGACTTATCGTACGCTTCCGGAATGCAAACATTTCTCTTAAGGAGCTTGAAATAGCCGGAACGGCACTGCTCGGCTATGATTATAATGAAGAATACAGATATGCGGTTGTTGAGGCTGAGCCCTGCGACCCCAATATACTCGGAATGATAAGTGATTTAATGCTTGAGGTGGACGCCGTGGATACCTGTCTCATATACAGTGTTCTGGAATACGGTGTCAAGCTGTCGGTAAGAAGCTGCATAAGAGAGGTCAAGGCTAATGAGCTGGCAGAGTATCTCGTGTCGGGTATCGGCTCGGGAGGCGGACATCTTGAAAAGGCGGGAGGCTTTATTCAGACCGAGCTGCTTGATAATTCAAATGCCGATATGCCGGCGGGAGATGTTCTGAAAAAGAGGATGGAGAATTACTTCCGTGAGAGCACGATTATTTACGCAGAGGATTATGTGGCAGATTTTACCGGCATGAAGCGCTACAGAAAGAAGGAGCTGAAGTTCGGTTATGTTGAAAGTCTTAAGCTGGCTCCCGAGGGTAAAAATCTGATTGTCAGAACCCTTGAGGGTGACCTTGACGTGAAAATCGGAGCGGACGTTTTTATAATGCTCGGAGTTAAGGGAGAAGCGTATCCCATAAGCCGTGAAAAGTTTGAGCGCTCATACATAAGGAATGATGAAGAGTATGTTTATCCGGGAGAGTATGAGCCTGTGCTGAAGGATGTTTCTGACGGAGGTACGATTGAAATAGTTCCGCATGCCAAGACCTGCATGTCTACGGGCGAGGTGATTATTTTCGCGAAGGAGCTTGACTACAGGGTGAAGCTTTTCAGCCGTTGGGATGAGGAGCGGTACATGCTCGGAGAACCTGGTGACTATCTGGCTGTCCGTGCCGATGATCATAATGATGTCTATATAATTGATAAAAGCGTTTTTGACGGTAGTTTTTTATTGTTGGATAAATAATTTAAAAATCTGTAACCACAGGGGCTGAAAAGGGTACTTATATTTTGAGCGTACTGCGCTCATTTTTAGGGAATAAAGCTTTTGAAAGCATCGGAGCAATCAGTGTTAGGTACTGACAGATAAGTCATGTGGTTCGGATATCGGGAGAGTGGCTTTATGTTTAGTACATTAGAGAAAGTATTTATAGACAATCTGACAAGAGAGATGATTCCTGCGATGGGATGTACGGAGCCGATCGCTCTTGCTTATGCGGCAGCAAAGGCACGTGAGTATCTGGGCAGAAAGCCTGAACGGATTGTAGCCGAATGCAGCGGGAATATTATAAAGAATGTCCGTTGCGTACAGATTCCGCATTCGGGCGGTCTGCACGGTATAGAGGTAGCAGTTGCGCTTGGGGCACTTGCCGGACAGGCTGAGAGAGATATGGAGGTTCTTGAAGGAGTTACTCCGCAGATGGCTTCCGAAGCAGCCGATTTTGCCGGACATAATTGTGAGGTTAAGTTTCTGCATTCACAGATTCCGCTCCATTTTATTATTACAGAGTACTGTGGTGACGAATACGTCAGGGTTGAGACGAGGGAATCACATACAAACATAGTCTACATAGAGAAAAACGGTGAAGAACTGTTTAAGGCTTCCGATTCCGATGAGCATTGCGAGGCTGAGGCACAGGCGGAGGAGTTTTATTCGCTGGAGAGTATTAAAAGCTTTGCGGATAATGTTGAGCTTGATAAGGTCAGGGACCTTATTGAACGGGAGATTACCTGCAATATGGCTATTGCCGAGGAGGGTATGACCGGTAAATACGGACTTGGTATCGGAAAAGCTATTCTGGAGACCGGTGACGGCACCGTTATCGTAAGAATGAAGGCGTATTCGGCAGCAGCCTCCGAGGCAAGAATGGATGGCTGTGACATGCCGGTTGTTATTAATTCGGGAAGCGGTAATCAGGGAATAGCGTCATCGGTTCCGGTTATTGTATATGCGCGTGAGAAGAAATATGATGAAGAAAGATTATATCGTGCACTTATTTTTTCTGCGCTTCTGACAATTTATCAAAAGCATTATATAGGAAAGCTTTCCGCCTTTTGCGGAGCGGTCTCTGCGTCCTGCAGCGCCGGAGCGGCAATAAGCTATCTTGTCGGAGGGACGACAAAGCAGATAGAGGGTACAATAAGCAATACGCTTGCCAATATTCCCGGAATTATCTGCGACGGAGCGAAGGTATCATGTGCGGCAAAGATTGCATCAAGCATTGATGCTTCCATGATGGCGCATCATTTGGCAATGCAGGGTAAGGTATATGCGGAAAGCAGCGGAATTCTTAAAGAAGCTGTCGATGAAACTATTTCAACGGTCGGACACATCGGAAAGGTGGGTATGCGTCAGACTGATGAGGAAATAATTCGTGAAATGCTGAAGTAGGAATTATTTACGAAAGATTAACAGGTTAGCGGCAGCAGAATTGAGGCGGACATGAGAACTGTATCACTGATTATTCCTTGCTATAACGCTGAAGAACAACTTGAGGTTTGCTTGCAATCGATACTTGAGCAGACCTATAACGATATTCAGCTGGTATTTGTTGATGACGGCTCAAACAGCGCTACCAAGAATGTTTTTTCGCACTTCAGAAGTGAGCTGGAAAGAAAATTTCCTGAAGTAATTTTATGTGAACATATTGCAAATGAAGGACAGGCAGCGGCTATTAATTCGGCGCTGCCGCTTTGCGTAGGAAAATATATTATGTGGGCGGATGCAGATGATGTTCTGTTGCCGGATAATGTGCGGAAAAAGGCAGAGTATCTCGATGCCCATCCGGAATTTAATCTTGTCAGAGCGAATGCGGTAATAAAGAATCTGCTTAACGGTAAAGAGGCAGTTGAGCTTGCCTTGCCGGAGGATAAGCATGCGGATAGTATATTTATCAGGCTGATTACCGGGGAGACTTATGCGAATAACGGCTGCTATATGGTAAGGGCTGAGGCTCTTAAGAAGCACTATCCTCATCTGAGAATTCCGTTTTCGAGGAACTTCTACAATATGCAGCTTCTGCTTCCGGTTGCAGCGGATACACCGTGCGGGTATATTGATGAGGTTCTCACCGAATGCAGAATTCACGGAAAAAATATGAGCTGTTCGATGAAGTTTCTTATAAGAGGGCTGACACATATACGGGAACGGGAGTATATATATCGTGAGGTTCTGAATCATTGTGAGGTTGACCGTGAGGAGAATATGAGGCTGATCAGGGATGTAATGGATGAGCTTCGCAAGAGCTATATACATGGTGACCGATACAATTACAGGGTTGCAAGCTCAGATAAGAATTAGTTGGATACCGATAAATCCTCAGTGGGCAGGACGATAAAAGGACTGCTTGCCGGGGATTTTCTGTTTATGGAAAAAAAGTATGGTAAATTACTTCTATATGGTGTATAGTAGTCGGTGGTCTGCAGAAATGAATGAAGAAAAATAAAAAGGTCTTTAGAATGGAGGAAGAAAATGTTAGAGAAGAGCTACTACGATAAAGCTGATGAAATCATCGCTTTACATGGTGCGAAGCAGGAGTCGCTTATTCCGATTATTCAGGATATACAGAGCGAATACCGTTATCTGCCGCCTGAACTGCTTAAGCATGTTGCCAAATGTCTTAATATTAACGAGGCAAAGGCATACAGTGTTGCAACTTTTTATGAGAATTTCTCGTTTGAGCCAAAGGGCAAATATATTATAAAGGTATGCGACGGAACAGCCTGTCATGTACGTCGTTCAATTCCGATTCTTGAACGTCTTTACAGCGAACTGGGGCTTTCAAAGGATAAGGCTACAACGGATGATATGATGTTTACTCTTGAAACGGTATCATGTCTCGGTGCCTGCGGACTTGCTCCGGTGCTTACCGTTAACGATAAGGTTTATCCTTCAATGACACCTGACGGGGCAAGTGCATTGATTGAGGAACTCAGGAACGCATAATTACAGAAACGAGGTTTGGCAATGGAATTAATAAAGGACAGAGAAACTCTGCAGAAGGTCAGGGAAAGCGCAAAGGCTGAGCTGGCAAAGGAACGTTGCAGAATACTTATTTGTGCGGGTACGGGATGTCTTGCCGGAGGTTCGGGAGAGATCTACGAAAGAATGTGTGAACTCGCAAAGAATAATCCTAATGTGGAAATTCATTTTGGACCTGAAATTGCACATGGTGATGAGCAATCGGAAGGTGTTTCGGTAAGAAAAAGCGGATGTCACGGTTTTTGTGAGATGGGACCGCTTATGAGAATTGAGCCGAGCGGCATTCTTTACACAAAGGTTAAGCCCGAGGATTGTGAAGAAATATTCTTTGAGACGATTGTAAAGGGCAATATAGTAAACAGACTGCTCTTTAAGCAGGACGGAGTTGAATATAAAAAGCAGGAGGAAATTCCGTTTTATAAAAAGCAGACAAGAAACGTGCTTAAGAACTGCGGTCATATTGATGCCGAGCATATCCGCGAGTATTTTGCAATAGGCGGATATACTGCTTTTGAAAAGGCACTTTTTACAATGACCCCTGCAGAGGTTATAAATGAGATTACCGAATCAAATCTTCGCGGACGCGGAGGCGGAGGATTCCAGACCGGATATAAATGGACTCAGGTTGCACGTCAGGAGGAGAAAATCCGTTATGTGGTTTGTAACGGTGATGAGGGTGACCCCGGTGCGTTCATGGACAGAAGTATCATGGAAGGTGATCCGCACAAGATGATTGAGGGTATGATGATTGCAGCATATGCTGTAGGCGCACAGGAGGGCTATATCTATGTCCGCGCCGAGTATCCTCTTGCAATCGGACGTCTTAAGCTTGCGATAGCTCAGGCGGAGGAGTGCGGACTTCTTGGTGATAATATTCTCGGAACGGATTTCTCGTTCCGCTTACATATTAACCGCGGAGCAGGAGCTTTTGTGTGCGGTGAGGGAAGTGCTTTGACCGCATCGATTGAAGGAAACCGCGGTATGCCCAGAGTTAAGCCGCCGAGAACGGTAGAGCAGGGACTTTTCGGTAAGCCTACGGTTCTTAATAATGTTGAGACCTTTGCAAACGTTCCGATGATTATTGCCGAAGGTGCACAGTGGTTTAAGGGCTTTGGTCCCGAGACCAGTCCCGGAACAAAGGCATTTGCACTTACCGGAAGTGTTAAGCATACCGGTCTTATAGAGGTGCCTATGGGAACGACCCTTCGCGAGGTTATTTATGACATCGGCGGAGGAATTAAGGAGGACAGGGATTTCAAGGCGGTGCAGATTGGCGGACCTTCAGGCGGATGTCTTGTTTCGAATCATCTTGATGTGAGTCTTGATTTTGATTCCTTAAAGAAAATGGGCGCGATGATTGGCTCGGGCGGTCTCGTTGTTATGGACAGTAATACCTGTATGGTTGAGGTTGCACGCTTCTTTATGAATTTCACTCAGAACGAGAGCTGCGGTAAGTGTGTTCCCTGCCGTGAAGGTACAAAGCGTATGCTGGAGATTCTTGAGCGTATAGTAGCCGGAAACGGTACCCTTGAAGATCTTGATCTTCTTGAGGAGCTTGCTGTCACAATTACGGATACGGCTTTGTGCGGCTTGGGTAAGAGTGCAGCGCTGCCGGTTATGAGTACCCTCAAGCTTTTCAGAGACGAGTATGTACAGCATGTTGTTGAAAAGAAGTGCGTATCTCATACATGTACGGCACTCAGGAAATACATTATTAATCCTGAGATTTGTAAAGGCTGTTCCAAGTGTATGCGCGGATGTCCTGTCGGAGCAATAAGCGGTAAGATTAAGGAGCCGTTTAAAATTGACACCGAGAAATGTATTAAATGCGGTGCCTGCGAGGCTAACTGTTCATTCGACGCAATTTACGTGGAGGCATAGGAGACAAAATGGGTTATATTACAATTAATAATAGAAAATATGAATTTACCGATGAAAAGAATATTCTTTCCATTATCAGAAGAATCGGTATTGAGCTTCCGACCTTCTGCTATCATTCGGAGCTGTCAACATATGGTGCGTGTCGTATGTGCGTTGTTGAGGATGACAGGGGAAGAATCATGACCTCATGTTCCGAGGTTCCCCGTGACGGTATGGTGATTTATACCAATACCCCCAGACTGCAGCATCACAGAAGAATGATTTTGGAGCTGCTGCTTTCATCACATTGCAGAGACTGTACAACCTGTGTAAAGAACGGAGCATGTACGCTGCAGACACTTGCTTTTCAGCTGGGAATCAAATCCGTCAGATTCGGAAATACACAGCCTACACTTCCGATAGATATGTCATCGGAGTGCATCGTACGTGATCCCAATAAGTGTATTCTCTGCGGTGACTGTGTAAGAACCTGCGATGAGATACAGGGACTCGGAGTTCTTGATTTTGCATTCCGCGGTTCACATATGCAGGTTATGCCGGCATTTGACAAAAAGCTTTCCGAAACTGACTGCGTAGGCTGCGGCCAGTGTCGTTCAGTCTGTCCTACCGGTGCGATAACAATCAAGCAGAATGTTCACGAAATATGGAACCTTCTTTCAGATAAGAATGTACGCGTTGTAGCACAGATTGCACCTGCGGTACGTGTTGCCATCGGTGATAAGTTCGGTATTGATAAGGGTGAGAATTCTCTCGGACGCCTTGTTGCAGCTCTCAGAAGGATTGGTTTTGATGAAATTTATGATACCAATTTCGGTGCCGACCTGACTGTAATTGAGGAGTCAAAGGAGCTTTTAGAGCGCCTTGAGTCGGGTGAAAACCTCCCGCTCTTCACCTCATGCTGCCCTGCATGGGTTAAGTTCTGTGAGAATAAATATCCTGAATTCAGAAGGAATATATCAACCTGCCGTTCGCCTCAGGAAATGTTCGGTGCGATTATTAAAGAAGAAGCACGCATGAATGCTGATAAGGATGCAAGAAGAACCGTTGTGGTTTCGATTATGCCCTGTACGGCAAAGAAGGCAGAAATAACACGTCCCGAGCATTTTACAGACGGCGTTCAGAATGTTGACTATGTCATGACGACTGTTGAGGTTACCCGTATGATTATGGAGGCGGGTATTGATCTTAAGAAGCTTGAGCCGGAGGCTCTTGATATGCCCTTCGGACTTTCTTCGGGTGCCGGTGCAATATTCGGCACAACAGGCGGAGTTACCGAGGCTGTACTTCGTCATCTTGTTAACAGCAATAAGGTCGAAGACCTTGAGGCAATAAGGTTCAGCGGTGTTCGCGGAACTGACGGAATCAAGGAAGCTACAGTTAAGCTTGGAGAGCGTGAGGTTAAGATTGCTGTTGTTAACGGTCTCAGATGTGTGTCAGAGGTACTTGAAAAGATTAAATCAGGTGAAGCAAAATATGATTTTGTTGAAGTAATGGCATGCAAGCGTGGCTGTATAACCGGAGGCGGACAGCCTGTTCCCATCGGACCGAGGACAAAGCAGGCACGTTTTGAAGGTCTTTATAAAATTGACAGTACTGCACAGATTAAGCTGTCAGGACAGAATCCTATTATAAATACGGTATATGAAGGAGTTCTTAAGGGTAAGGTTCATAAGCTTCTTCACAATGAAATTAAATAATTAATTCATAACCCCTCTGTACAAAACGGAGGGGTTAAATTATAATCGTTTCATACTTGTCGGACGATGACAGGGATTGGAGGAAAGTAAATGAGTCGAATTGTAAAATTAGAGAATCCTGTAGTAGCGGAAAGGCTTTTTGAGGGATGGAATGAGACCGTTATCTGGTCGGCGCTTCAGAGCGTAATGGGTGAGATATATGCCGATGATGAGGAGAATCCCACCTGCGCAATGGTATATCTTTGTGACTTTGCATTTTTTGCGGGAAGGCCTGATGAGGAGCTGGCAGGCTTCAAGCCGGATTCCTGCAGACGTGATTTTGTAATAATGGTGCCTCAAAACGCTGAATGGGAGCAGATGCTTGAAAAGTGCCATAAGGACAAGATAAAAAAGGTTACGCGCTATGCGATTAAAAAGGAAGGCTTTGTTTTCGACAAAGAGAAGCTTAAGGCAGCTACAGCCGGTCTGCCGGCCAAATATGAAATGAAGCTCATTGACGAGGATGTTTTTTACAAATGTCGTGAGGAATCCTGGAGTGAAGCATGGACGGCTTCCTTCGGGGATGATTATGCGCTGTTTAAGGAGCGTGCTTTGGGCGTGGTTATTTCGGAGGGTGAAAAGCTTGTTGCGGGGGCTTCTTCCTATAGTGTTTATAACGGAGGAATTGAGATAGAAATCAGTACGGAGCCGGAATACCGTCGTCAGGGACTGGCGTACGCGGCTGCTTCCCGACTTATTCTTGAGTGCATGGAAAGAGGACTGTATCCGAGCTGGGATGCGCAGAATAAATTCTCGGTAGGTCTGGCTGAGAAGCTCGGATATCATTTTTCTCATGAATATACCGCATATGAGAATTTCAAATGGAGAAATCTTAATTCAACTCTTTCGGAGCATGCTATACCGATTCTTGAGTTTGATGCGGACCGCACGGCGGTTATTATGGCGGAAAGCTTTACAAAGAGAATTCTTCCCGATAAAGCAGTCATGCTGTTTATGAAGGAGGATGCCGATGAATATGTGAGGAAGAATAAATGTGAGCTTCTTTGCAGATTTGACAGCTTTCCTGTTGACTATGAGGTATACGGAACCGTTCATAAGGGTGAGCGGATTGCAATTGTAAAGGCGCCTCTTGGCGGACCGGCAGCTGCGCTGCTTGTGGAAAAGCTTACTGCCGGGGGTGTGAAGAAGATAATCGCAACAGGCTGCTGCGGTGCGCTTGTAGAGGATACGGAGGGAGATTTCTTTTTACCGGTTGCGGCATGCAGACAGGAAGGAACCTCATACCAGTATCTTCCCGCCTCAAAGGAGGTGGAGCTTGACGAAGCCGGAATCTGCGCAATTGAAAAGGCGCTTGAGGCTGCGGGACTTTCGGGAAGAAGATGCCGTGTATGGACAACCGACGCACTTTTCCGCGAAACAAAGGAGCTTGTAAAGGCAAGAAGAAGTCAGGGCTATTCGGTTGTTGATATGGAGTGTGCTTCTATGGCGGCCTGTGCCCGCTTTAAGGGAATAGGCTTCGCGCAGCTTCTGTTTACCGCTGATACGCTTGCTGACGAAAACAGGCACGATGTACGTAACGAGGCTGTCGGTGTGTTTGGGAAGGCTTTGCTTCTGGCTCTTGATGCTGCTGTTGAGTATCGCTGAAACGACAAATACTGATGCTGTAAAAGTGGATGATAAGAGTATTATTTGTATGTCTCGGCAGGAGGGTGGTGTGCAAGGCATAAGTTGGCACAGTGCCGACATGTTGGGGCATAGTTTTCCTAGAGCAGAATGTAGGACTACGATAAGACTACGAATGAAAAGCGGAAAAACTACGATTTTGCGGTAATCGTTAAATTGTGTAAGATAAACGTTAAAAAGTGAGCAATCGTTAATATAGTAAAAATGGGCAGTAGTCATCAGGAGTCATCCTTTTGCTACTGCTTTTTGTATGGAATCTCCTAAAATGGTTATGCTTTTAGGAGAAAAACCCCTAAATGGGTTGAAATACGCCTAAAATAGTGGTAGAATTAGGAGAAAAGAAAGGTGGTAGGCGAATGCGAAGTTTTGATTACGGAAAAATAAAAGAATATCAGTGGGATTCTGAGATACTTGGGTTGGTAGCACAGATTCACGAATTTAAAGGGCGTCAGGAATTGTATCTGAAGCAAAAGCCGGCTGCATTAGAAAGACTGGTGGAGATTGCCAAGATTCAGAGTACAGAGGCATCAAACAAAATCGAAGGAATTGTAACTACTTCAACACGTATGCAGCAGCTTTGCATGGAGAAAACCACGCCACGGAATAGAGATGAAGAAGAAATTATGGGATATCGTGATGTGCTTAATACGATACATGAAAGTTACGAATATATTCCGATTCGTTCTTCCTATATTCTTCAGTTGCACAGGGATTTGTATAAATATTCTGAAAAGGCAATCGGAGGAAGATTTAAGAATACCCAGAATGTAATTGCTGAGAACCATGCAGACGGTACACAGAGAGTCATTTTCACACCACTTGCGCCGCATGAAACACCGGAGGCAATTGATGAAATATGCGAGAGTTTTAACAGGGTGACAGATTCTTGTGAAGTGGATTCTTTGATATTGATTCCAATATTCATTCATGATTTCTTGTGTATACATCCTTTTAATGACGGTAACGGCCGTATGTCTCGTCTGCTTACCACACTGTTATTATACCGACAGGGATATGTGGTGGGAAGGTACATTAGTATCGAGAGTAAAATCGAAAAAACAAAAACGAAGTATTATGAGGTATTGGAGCAATGCGGAAAAAGATGGCATGAGGGACAGGAGAATCCTATGCCGTTTGTAAAATACCTTTTGGGAATCATATTGGCAGCATATCGTGATTTTGAAAGTCGTATCAATCTGGTGGACGATAAACTTCCGGCAATTGAGCAGGTGACGGCGGCCATCAAAGAGAAGATTGGTAAATTTACCAAGAGCGAGATTATGGAACTTGTTCCCGGTATCGGCAAGGCTTCCGTAGAAAACTCTTTGAAGAAACTTACGGAAGAAGGGGTAGTCGAGAAGCATGGAAAGGGTAAGGCTACATTCTATACGAGAAATGATTAGAATTTGATTTTTCATTCTTCGACTGAAATGTAATCAGATTAAATAATAGGCGAAGATAAAACATACCGGAATCGGCAAAAACAAAAGAAAACAATGTGGATAAAGATTTGATATTTTGCCGATAATGTGATATACTATATCATAGTAAAGTGTAAAATTTGATTCGATTTATAACGGAGGAGAGCAGATGCGATACCTTTCAGTTACTGAAATAGCAAAAAAGTGGAATGTTTCAGAACGCAGCGTAAGAAACTACTGTGCCCAGGGACGTGTGCCGGGTGCATTTCTTACCGGCAAGACTTGGAATATTCCTGAAAATGCGGAAAAACCGGAGCGTTCCAACAAGAAAAAAGAACAGCCGGTTACTTTGTTGGATATTCTGCAGGAGCAGAAAGTAAGTAAATATTCCGGTGGCATTTACCATAAGACACAGATTGATTTGACATACAATTCAAACCATATTGAAGGCAGTCGTCTGACTCACGATCAGACAAGATATATTTTTGAAACCAACACCATAGGTGTAGAAAATGAAGTGCTGAACGTAGATGATGTGATTGAAACAGCAAATCATTTCCGTTGCATTGATATGATTATTGATAATGCAAAAGCGGCTTTAACAGAGAAATTCATTAAAGAACTGCATCTGATCCTGAAGAACGGAACCAGTGACTCCAGAAAAGATTGGTTTGTTGTAGGTGACTACAAGAAATTACCGAATGAAGTTGGTGGTATGGATACAGCTCTTCCGGAAGAAGTTGCCGATAGGATGAAAGCTCTGCTGACAGAGTACAATGCAAAGGGAGAAAAGACATTTGAAGATATTCTGGACTTCCATGTGAAGTTTGAACGTATCCATCCGTTCCAGGATGGTAATGGCCGTGTAGGCAGATTGATTATGTTTAAAGAATGTCTGAAATATAATATCGTTCCGTTCATTATTGAGGATAACCTGAAACTGTATTATTACCGTGGCTTGAAAGAATGGAATAATGAGAAAGGATATCTGACAGATACTTGTCTGACAGCACAGGATAAATATAAAGCTTATTTGGATTATTTTAGAATTGCTTATTAGAAGTGATTTAAAGGGCAAGGCAAAATTTGCCCTTTAGGAACAAACCAGTAAAAATAAAGTTAAAAATATTAAAAATCGAGAGTGAGGAACCAACAATGGCTGAAAAGAACAATGCCAATATTGGCTTTGAAAAACAAATTTGGGATGCTGCTTGCGTTTTGTGGGGCCATATCCCTGCTGCTGAATAT
>JAZNKQ010000043.1:0-2371 GCA_045578645.1 Lachnospiraceae bacterium | reverse complement strand
CCTCCGACTTCATAATATGCAATGCGGACGATAAGCATATTGAAGTGAATTTTCCGGATCAGGGTAAGGTCAGTAAGTTTGCGTATCCGTCATGCTTTGGCGGCTTTTTGGTTTTGGAAAACAGCGTGCTGCAGTCAGTGGTTGACTCAGAGGTTAAAGCCTGGCGACAGGAAAGCGGCGCTGTTCAGAAGGAGAAATTACTTCATCAATATGAAAGAACGCTAAAGGGTATTGAAGCCAGACGGGCGGCAGAGCAGGAAAAGAAGCTGAAGGCGGCACAAAGGGCGATGGAATACCGCTCTGCTTACAGTAATATGAGACAGGAAAAGAGAAAAGAAGCCCCGGTTCAGAACTGATAAAACAATATACGGAGCATCAGCGCTTTTGGTGACAGGATTCACTAAGGGCGCTGTTTTTGTTTAACGGAAAAGAAGGTTTTAAGTTGATGCACTTGTCTAAAAAAGTAAAATATTTTATAATTTAAATAATTGGCGATTTGGTATAGGAGGTACAGATTGTAATGAGAGCATTTCTTCTGTCAGAAGAAGCAGTTGAAGCATTCCGCCCTGTTTTACCGGATGACGTTGAAAAAACGGATCCGGAGAACGGCATATTGCTGATTGGTGCAGCGGATATGGATAAAAATGGGGTTGAACATGCCTGCGGCGCCATGGTGCTGCAAGCTGTTAATGAGGGAACAATGCTTATCAAGTGGGTCCTGGTAGCACCGCAATGGCGCAGCCGCGGAGCCGGTCTGGCAATGACGGAAGAGGCGGTTGGGATTGCTGACGGATTGGATATGCAGCTTATCTGCGTGTTTTCTGAGAGTCCCGATGCCGAAAAAAACAGTTCACTGTACCATATCCTTGAGTGGCATGGCTTTAGTATTTTCGGAGGCGAATCGAAGTCTTATTCAATAACTGTGGGAGAAATCGCGGAGGAAGACTTTTTTAAGCGTGAGGTAAAAAGCAGTCCGGGGATTACGACTCTGGGGTTGATGTCGGAAAAACAGCTTGAGCGGTTTAACCGGTCGCTTGAAAAGCAGGGGAGCCTGCTTGTAAACCCCATCTCCAAGGAATGGGCACTCGGTGATATAAGTGTTGTACATGTTGAGAACGGAGAGATTAGTGATTGTGTCATTTTTGAGGAGATAGATGAGCAGACGGTAAGCCTTTCATTTGTCTACTCGAGCGGGGCGGCGTCGATGCGGCTGCTGTTGCTGCTGTATAAGGCATATCAGCTGTTGAGCAGAAAATACAGTCCGGAAACGGAGCTGGTTATTCACTGCGTGACAGACACATCGTGTAAGCTTGTCGAAAAGCTTATGCCTTCTGCCAAGACGGAGCTGGTTTCGTATAATGCATGGCGGGCACCAGATGACTACGATTTCGAATAGGGGGGGAGCATATGAGTATTAGTAAATTGACTTCTGCGGAGCGTTGGAAAAATCACGGACTTATCGGTGAAGTGCAGCAGGAATTTGAGGAGCAGGTAAATCGAAGCGGCATGTTTGACATGGACGATAACCTGCAGATTGAATATAGGGGAACTCAGGCAACGACTAAAAAGGCGAAGGCAACCCTTAAGAAGCTTAGCGGACTTTATGCCGTGCTTAACGAGATTCAGGGGCTTAATTCGGTTGCTACGGCGGATATGCTTACCAAGGATATATATAGCAGGTGTAAGAAGGACTACGGAATCTCGAAGAAAGAGCTTCAGAGGCTTATTAATGATGCTCAGAACGGTCTTGTTCCTCAGCTTCAGTATGATTCTGCCTATGAGGGCGTCGAGCTCGGGGAGGGGGAGCATTACTTTACTGTTGAGGCTGCTAAGGAAAAAATAAATGCCGAAGGCGACAATGGTGAGCGGAACGACGCGCAGATGAAAAACAGAGTAACTCTTCATCAGAATACGGGGAGAGAGTTTGATGCCATTTGGAAGACAGAGGATGAAATGGATGCAATGTCCTTCATTAATAAGGTCAAAAGTGAAAAGAAGGAAGCCAGAAAGAACGGAATAGCTTATATTGAAGAGCGGGTTAACAGGCTGCGCGAGGAGCAGAGGGTTCGCCCTTTCCAAAAGGTTACCCTCCCGCAGGCTGATATAGTACAGTGTAAGAAGGAATATGATTTATCCAAAAAAGAGGTTGAGAAGATTTCAATTGAAATTCAGTCAAAGGCCGGAGCTGCTGCACAGGCAAATAATACGGAGCAGCAGGAACCGACAGAAGCCGTAGCGGTGAATGCCGGAGAAGTAAATGCAGAAGAGGTGAATGCAGAGGCAGTAAACGCTGAGGAGGTGAATGCTGCGGCAGTAAACGCTGAGGAGGTGAATGCTGCGGCAGTAAACGCAGAAGAGGTGAATGCTGCGG